>JAUXCH010000648.1 GCA_030618975.1 Planctomycetia bacterium | reverse complement strand
GTCGGATACGCCGCAACCCGACCGACCGACAGCAATGCCCAAACGCACGGATATCAAAACAATTCTGATCATAGGCTCGGGTCCGATCGTCATCGGTCAGGGCTGTGAGTTCGACTACTCGGGCACCCAGGCGTGCAAGGCGCTGCGGGAGGAGGGGTACGAGGTCATCCTCGTCAACAGCAATCCCGCGACGATCATGACGGACCCGGAGACGGCGGATCGCACGTACGTGGAGCCCGTGACGGCCGCCATGGTCGAGCGGGTGATCGAGCGCGAGCGCCCGGATGCCCTGTTGCCCACCATGGGCGGCCAGACGGGGCTCAACGTGGCGATCGAGTTGCACGACGCCGGCGTGCTCGAGCGGTACGGCGTGACGATGCTGGCGGCCAGCCCCGAGGTGATCCGCAAGGCGGAGGACCGCGAGCAGTTCCGAGCCGCGATGCTCCGCATCGGGCTCGATCTCCCGCGCAGCCGGACCGTCAAGACGATCCAGGCGGCACTCGAGGTGCGCGACGAGATCGGGTTGCCGTGCGTCATCCGGCCCTCGTTCACGCTGGGCGGGACCGGCGGCGGCATCGCCTTCAACGTGGACGAGTTCGACGAGATCTGCCGTCACGGCCTCGACATCTCGCCCACGACCGAAGTCCTCATCGAGGAAAGCGTGATCGGGTGGAAGGAGTTCGAGCTGGAGGTGATGCGTGACTGCGCGGACAACGTGGTCGTCATCTGCAGCATCGAGAACATCGACCCGATGGGGGTGCACACGGGCGACTCGATCACGGTCGCCCCGGTGCAGACGCTGACGGACCGCGAGTACCAGTCGATGCGCGACGCCGCGATCCGAGTCATCCGCGAGATCGGCGTCGAGACGGGCGGCAGCAACATCCAGTTCGCCGTGGACCCGGCGACCGGGCGCATGACGGTGATCGAGATGAATCCGCGCGTCTCCCGGTCGTCGGCCTTGGCCAGCAAGGCGACGGGCTTCCCCATCGCCAAGCTGGCGGCGAAGCTCGCCGTGGGCTACACGCTCGACGAGCTGCCGAACGACATCACGCAGAAGACGCTCGCCTGCTTCGAGCCCACGATCGACTACGTGGTCACGAAGGTGCCGCGGTTCAACTTCGAGAAGTTCCCCGAGGCCGACGCCGTGCTGAGCACCCAGATGCGCAGCGTCGGCGAGGGCATGGCGATCGGGCGGACCTTCCGGGAGAGCTTCCAGAAGGCGCTGAGGAGCCTGGAGACGGGGCACTTCGGATTCGGCGTGGACGCGAAGGAGAAGCAGACGGAGCCCCTGTCCGACGAAGCCCTGCGCCGGGCGCTCCTGAAGCCGGGGCCCGAGCGCATCTTCCGGGTGCGCGATGCGTTCGTGCGGGGCTGGACGGTCGAGGAGGTCGCGGCCCTCACCTTGTTCGACCCGTGGTTCCTCGAGCAGATGCGGCTCTTGCGCGCACGGGAGCTCGAGCTGGGCGAGCATTCGCGGCTGCAGAAGGTCCCGAACGAGCTCTTCCGGCGGGCGAAGCAGGACGGCTTCTCGGACCACCAGATCGGGCAGATCTTCGGGCGGACCGAGTGGGAGGTGCGGGCCGAGCGGCAGCGCCGCGGCATCCGGCCCTCCTACAAGCTGGTCGACACCTGCGCGGCCGAGTTCGAGGCGGAGACGCCGTACTACTACTCCACCTACGACGAGGAGGACGAGCTACGGCCCGCGGAGAAGGAGCGCATCATCATCCTGGGCAGCGGCCCGAACCGGATCGGACAGGGCGTGGAGTTCGACTACTGCTGCGTCCAGGCCGCGTACGCGCTGCGCGAGGCCGGCTACGAGACGGTGATGGTCAACTCCAACCCGGAGACCGTCTCGACCGACTACGACACGAGCGACGTGCTGCTCTTCGAGCCGCTGACGATGGAGCACGTGCTCGACATCATCGAGCACACCGATCCGTCCGGGGTGATCGTCCAGTTCGGCGGGCAGACGCCCCTGAACCTGGCGCGCGAGCTCGAGCTGGCCGGTGCGCCGATCATCGGGACCACCCCCGACTCCATCGACCTCGCGAGCGATCGGGGGCGCTTCAAGGACCTGGTCGAGCGGTGCGGGTTGCGGCAACCGCAGAACGGGACGGCGACGACCTACGAAGGCGCCGTCGAGATCGCCCATCGGATCGGGTATCCCGTCCTGGTGCGGCCGTCGTTCGTGCTGGGCGGCCGGGCCATGGAGATCGTCTACGACGACGAGATGCTCGAGCGGTACATGCAGGAGGCCGTCCAGGCGTCGCCGGAGAAGCCCATCCTCGTCGACCGGTTCCTGGAGGACGCCATCGAGGTCGACGTCGACGCCGTCTCCGACGGAACCCGCTGCATCATCGGCGGAGTGATGGAGCACATCGAGGAGGCGGGGGTGCACTCCGGCGACTCGTGCTGCACGCTGCCCACGTTCAGCCTGAGCGAGCGGGTCGTGGAGGAGCTCCGCGAGAGCACGCGGAAGCTGGCCGCCGCCCTCGACGTGAAGGGGCTCATGAACGTCCAGTACGCGGTGAAGGACAACCGCGTGTACCTGATCGAGGCGAATCCGCGCGCCAGCCGCACCATCCCCTTCGTCAGCAAGGCCACCGGGGTCCCGCTCGCGCGGATCGCGGCCCGGGTGATGGCGGGAGAGACCCTCGACGAACTCCAGGTGCCCGACGAGGTGATCCCGGCGTACTACTCGGTGAAGGAGCCCGTCTTCCCGTTCAACCGGTTCCAGGGGACCGACATCATCCTCGGCCCCGAGATGCGGAGCACGGGCGAGGTCATGGGCATCGACCCGGATCTCGGTGTCGCGTTCGCGAAGGCGAAGCTCGGCGCCCTCCTGTCCCTGCCGCGCGACGGGGCGATCTTCGTGAGCGTCAAGGACGCCGACAAGCGCACGCTGATCCGGATCGCCAGGCGCATCGCGGCGCTGGGCTACGACCTCGTCGCCACGGACGGGACCTGGCGGCTGCTCTCCCGCTCCGGCGTGCCGTGCCGGCGCGTCCACAAGATCGCCGACGGCGCCCGGCCCAACGTGCTCGACATCGTGAAGAACCGCGAGGTGAGCCTCATCATCAACACGCCGAGCGGTCGCGGAGCCCGGACCGACGAGGGCCAGATCCGCGGCGCCGCGGTCGTGCGCAACATCCCCGTGATCACGACCATGAGCGGCGCGAACACGCTGGCCCGCGCGCTGGAGGCCTGGCGCGCGGAGGAGTTCCAGGTCCGATCGCTGCAGGAGTACCTGGCGCCCGCCGACGACTGACCGACCGCGCAACCGCGCGATTCAATGGTACGGATCAACACCCGGTACCAATGTTCGGCATTGGGATGCCCAATCCGTGCGACCAGTCCCCCCGGAGAGTCGGCCGATCCGCGGAGACCGCGCCCCGGAGATCCGACAACGGGCACCCAATGCGGGAAACTGACACCCGGTACCAGATTCCCGCATTGGGATGCCCGATCCGCGCAGCCCGGCCCCCCTGGAGGAGCCGTTCAGTTCCTCGGGAGCCGGTGCCGATCAGTCCCCGGAGAGGATCGGCCCGCGGAGGGCGACCTCGATCCGGCTGCGCTTC
>JAUXCH010000605.1 GCA_030618975.1 Planctomycetia bacterium | reverse complement strand
CGCCGTCCCCGTTGTGGTCCTCTGCGGTCAGGGCCTCGTAGGCCGTGACGGCGATCACGCCGCCCTGCACGGCGGCGTGCAGTCCGCCCGTGTCCCCGAGGACGACGGGCGTCGTCGGCGCGGAGAAGTCGAAGTAGACGAGCACAGTGTCGACCGCGTCGCCGTCGCCGTTGAGGTCTCCGTTCGCGGTCTCGGTTGCCTGCACCACGACGCCCGTATCCCCGCCGACGCCCGTGACGGGGAGCGTGGCGCCGGGCAGCGGCAGGGTGGCGGGCGCCAGCGGCACGAGCCCGGTGTTGTGGACGACGGGCGGCTTCACGCTCAGGTCGACGAGCAGGTACACCTGATCGCCCTGGTCGCCGTCCCCGTTCATGTCCGAGCCGTTCGAAACCTCGGCGACGGAGAGCGCGAGCCAGCCGGGCGAGACCATGGCGGCCGAGCCGCCGTCGAGCGCGAGACCGGCGAGGCCGCCGATGCCGGGGGCGATCGTCGCCCAGACGGGCGGCAGCAGGCTCGCGTCCGCCCACCACAGGATCTCCGTGTCGACCGCGTCCAAGTCCCCGTTGAAGTCGTTGACGCCCTCCTCGGAGCCGAGCTGCACGACGATCGCCCCGTGGACGAAGGCGTAGCGCGCCGCGGGCCCCGCGTTGAGCGGCGGCGACGGGAAGAGCGGGAAGCGCTCGACCGTCGCACCCGGGTTGATCGCGGGGACGAAGTCGGTGGTGTCCGCGTCGCCGTTGAGCGGGGTCGGGCTGGCGCGGAACTCGTCGACGGAGCAGGCCGCGACCGGCGCGCTGGTCGACACGCCGAGGGCCGCGGTCGGATCGACGTTGCTCCTTCCGATCGCGACGACGGCGGGGGCGCCCAGGTCCACGAGGACCATCAGCGTGTCGGTCGTATCCGGGTCGAGGTTCAGGCCCGCCCCGATGTTCCCCGGCCCCTGCGTCGCCTCGTCGGCGAGGTAGGCGCCGAAGTTCCTCGTCCCGAGGAAGGACGTGCCCGGACGGAGCTGGGGCCAGAACCGGACCGGCAGCGTGTTGGTCGCGTAGTCGAGCATTGCGACCACGAGGTCCATGAGGTCCCCGTCGCCGTTCAGGTCCGCGCCGTGGGCGACCTCCGAGAACTGGACGACGCGGCGCCCCCAGATGCCGGCCGGCGCGAGCACCGCGCCGCCCGTCGGATTCGTGTTCGCTGGAGTCCCCGCCATGGGTGCCACGAAGGAGACGACCGTGTCCGCGAAGTCGCCGTCCGCGTTGAGGACTTGTCCCTGATCGACCTCGCGCTGGTGCCAGGCGATCGCGCCGGTGTCGGAGGGCAGGATCTGCGCCGTCGGCTGGAGGCCGATGCTCGTGACGTCGATGCTCAGGCCGGTCGGGGCCACGGTGCCCTCGAAGGCGTCGAGCACGAAGACCACGCCGTCGCCCGCGTCGCCGTCCTGGTTGAGGATCGTGTTCCCGTGCTCGGCCTCGCCCACGCTGAACACGACGAAGTGGCCCGTCACGCCGTAGCGGTTCGCGCGCGGCGCCGAGACGCCGGCGAGCCCCGGGTAGACGACGACCTTCGACGCGCTGCCGACGGCGACCGGGTTCGTCCCGTCGTCGACGAGCACGAACAGCGAGTGCCGCGCCGCCGGCACGCCTGAGAGGTCCAGGTCGAGCGTGATGGGCACCCCGTTTTGATCCGTCCCCGTGAACAGCACCACCTGATCCGTGGTCGTCGTCGGGTCGCCGTCCCGGTCGAGCACGACCTGCACCTCGGCGTCGCGGTCGTCGTCCGCCCGGAAGGAGACAGCGAGGCGATCGCCGGTCTGAAGCGCGAGGAGCGAGGTCGGGGCGAGCAGGGTCGCCGTGGGAGGCGAGACGTCGGGTCCAGCCGGGGGCTGGCCCCCGCCGCCCTCCCCACCGCCGCCCCCGCACGCGGCCAGGGCCGGGAGCAGAAGCAGCAGGGAAAACAGCCTGCGGGAGGCGGTGGGGAAGAGGATCACGGGGATCTCCGTCGCGGGACCACGGGGCACTCGCATGGCCCGTGCCCATGGTCGCCCCGGGCGCGGGAAGACCCGGGTCGAATGTTCAGGGGAGGTTGGGACCGGTGCGAACGCGGCCCGACGCCCGCAAGGCGGCCGGCGCGGTGACCGCGCGCTCTCCCGGGCACTCAGCGGGGCCGGGCGCCGTGGAGGAACACCTGCAGCACCCGCGAGGCCAGCGGGCCCGGGCGGGGTCGCTCGCCCCGGCGCAGGGCGTCCAGGGCCAGGCGATCCGCCATGCCGAGGAGCATCTGGACCCGGGCGTCGGCGGCCCGTCCGGGGCGCCCCCGTCCCCGCCCGAGGACCCCGTTCGCGGTGGCCTGGACCACCTCAAGGTACTCGGCCCTGAGACTTTCGACCCGCCGCTGCCGCTCGCTCCTCAGGCGGCCCAGGGCCCCGGCGAGCACGGCTGCCTCCACCGGCAGGGCCAGGATCCGACGCACGTGGTCGGTCAGCAGGGCCCGGAGGCGGTCCCGCGCGCCCCGCGCCGCGAGACTCGCGCGGGCCGACGCGACGGCCGCCTCGAGGATGCGTCGCTGGACCTGGTAGAGCAGGTCCTCCTTGCCGGCGAGGTAGTGGTAGAGGGTTCCGAGGCTCGTGCCGGCCGCCTCGGCCACCTGCCGCATCGACGCGCCGTGGTAGCCCCGCTCGCCGAGCACGCGTGCCCCCGCCTCGAGGATCCGATCGAGGCGCTCCGTGCGGGCCACGGTCTCAGGGACCCTCCCCGCCGTCGATGCGCGGCCCGTGGGAGAGGCCTTCGCCGCGATAGATCACGGAACAGGACTCCGTCTCCTTCAGCTCGATCTCGTCCAGCGTCAGGCCGGCGGCCGCGAGCCGATCCCAGATCCAGACGGCCACGAGTTCCGCGGACGGAATGGGGAAGCGCTCGTTGAGGAAGGCGTGGTCGAGGAGGTCCAGCACCTCCTCGTGGACGATGCGCTTCAGCTCCGCGAAGTCGATGGCCAGGCCCGTCCGCTCGTCCACGGGCGCGCGGCAGACCACGCGCAGCCGGTAGCTGTGGCCGTGGAGGTGCCGGCACTTCCCCGGGTGGTCGGGGAGCTGGTGGGCGGCCTCGAAACGGAAGTCGCGGGCGACGAGCATTGCCGGGATTGTACGTCCCGGTCCCCGGGCTTCGTAGTGCATGGGCTTATTCGCGGCGGCGCGTGACGATCAGGACGTGCCCGGCCTCGACGACCTCGAAGCCTTCGCGGCGCCAGAGCTCGAGCACCTCGGTGAGCGGGACGGGCGCCTCGGCCCAGGCGGGGTCGGGGTCTACCGCCTCGAGCGCCTGCAGGTCGGCGCTCGACCGCGCCCGGAGGTAGATCGCCTTTCCGACCGACCGGATCAGGTCCTCGCCGGTGATCGGGCCCTCGCCGGGTTCGAACTGCAACTCGTGGAGGGCCTGGGGGGCCGACTCCGAGCCCCGGGGCGGCAGCGACTCCCCCTCGGCCAGGACGGCCACCCGTGGATGCACGACGACCGGAAGCTCGATGGGGGCCGCGGGCCCGGGGGGCACGCGGGACGCGCCGGCATCGTCCTCGACCGGTTCGGGGGACCACGATTCCGCTCCCCCCCCCTCGTCCGTGTCGTCCGCCCCGGGCGCCAGGAGCAGCCACGACACGGCCCCGACCGCACCGACGAGCAGGAGCAGGAGCAGGAGAGAACGGACGGGACACCTCCTGGTCATGGGCACGGATCCGGGAGACCGAAAAAACGGGGCCCGCGCCTTCAAGCGCGGGCCCCGGATGGTAGGTGCTGTGGGTGCGGTAGGGACTCGGGGG
>JAUXCH010000067.1 GCA_030618975.1 Planctomycetia bacterium | reverse complement strand
TCATTGTGAGGACTGAGGTAATTCCATGCCACGAGCGCCAGGAGTACCGGCTGCATCGACACCATGGTGAGGCCGATCGCGAGGAGCATGGGGACGAGCAGCCAATCGGGACCGAAGAGGAAGGCGAGCATGAACAACGGGGCGAGCCCGGCCAACGTGGCGAGCATGCGCCGGCGGCCGAAGGTGTCGCTGATCGTGCCCGAGAGGAGCGCGCCGACGAACCCCGCCCCCTCCAGAACCGTGAGGGAGGCGGCCGCGAGAGCCAGGCTGGTGTGGCGTTCGTCCCGCATGAAGATCGGCAGGTACGTCGTCAGCGAAGCCTGCATCAGGGCGCGTCCCGCCAACAGCCACACGAGGACGGGGAAGACGCGCTTCAGACCCGGTGCGAGGCGCGACCACGCGCCGTGGCCCGGCGGCCTGGACGCGACGCGCAGGTGGCCGAGTCTCCAGTAGAGGAGGCCGGAGACCAGCCAGCCGACCACGCCCAACCGCCAGAGCCCCTCCAGTCCGAACCAGCCGACACCGGCCACGGCCAACAGCGGGCCCACCGTCCGGGCCAACTCGCCGGCGGCCATGAACAGGCTCATCCCGGTTCCCGTCCGCCGGCCGGCGACGTCGCCGATCATCGCGGGTGCGGGTGCGTGGAACGCGGCGATGCTCACCCCCGTCGCCAGCAGGAGGAAGGCGAGCGCGACGTAGTCGCTCGGCAGCCCCACGCTGCACATGAGCGTGCCGGTGACGGCCGGGGCGAGGATCACGAACCAGCGCAAGCTCACCCGATCGGCCAGGTGGCCGAAGAGGGGGTTCAAGAGGCTCGGAAGCTGTGTGAAGACCGCGAGCCCACCGGCGGCCGCGTACGAGAGTCCGAGTCGCTCGCGCAGGATCGGCAGGAGGGGCGCGAGAAAGGCGCTGTAGACGTCGTGGCAGAAGTGACCCAGGGCGATGACGAAGACGTCCTGGAACGAGGACTCGCGCTGGTTCGGGCCGCGCGCCTTCCCGGACTTCGCCACGCGCTCAGTTCCCATCGACGTGCGCCGGCGGGACGCACCGCGGTCCCGCGCCCCGGGGGCGGCCGTCCGTGCCGACGTGGGGCACGCTGCGGGGAGAAGCGGGAGTAGCGGGAGACCAGACGCTCATGGCGCCGCCACGATAGGTCCGGGGGGACGGGCGCAAGACCGTCCGTCGGAGTGAAGGGGATCGCGGCCGGCCACGGCGAGGGGGAGAGGGCCCCCTGCCTCGTCGTGGGCGACGAGACCGACCGGATGTCGAGACTGTCCGTGACGACCGAGAGGCTCCGGGCTATCGTCCGGCTGCCGTGACGACCGTCCCGCCCGAGTCCGACGACATCCCGCCCGAGGTCCGCGGCTGGTGGCGCATCGTCGACACCGAGACCTGGGTGAACGACGGCCTCGACCTCCTCGGCCCGGCGCTCCTCTCGCTGACGGGTGGGGAAGACCGGCTCCGGATGCACTGTCTCCTCGCCTACGTGTCCGCGCGGACGACGCGAACTGGCGTGTCGTTCAGCTGGAGAGGTGCGTGGGAGTACGATCCCGTGTCGGGGACGGGCAGCGCAAGGCTCGGCAAGGACGGTCGGCTCAGGGGGAAGATCAAGATCAGGAACGGAGACGAGAGCACGTTCCTGGCTGAACGCGCCGAGGAGCCCGAAGAGCCCATCGCGGATCCGCCGTCGCACCGGGACAAGTGGAGTCGATGGTAGGGGGATGCGCCCACTCCGCTTCGATGGGCCTCCTGGGTCGCCCTACCGGTCCATCAGAGCCTCCCCCTTGCTCCCGG
Organism: Planctomycetia bacterium; assembly: GCA_030618975.1. Taxonomy (GTDB): domain Bacteria; phylum Planctomycetota; class PLA2; order PLA2; family JAEUHO01; genus JAUXCH01. Next base: position 10,234 of record JAUXCH010000067.1, on the reverse strand, counting down.
ACAGTCCCCTAGTACTCGATCTTGGGCTAGAGGATCGTGTTTCCGAGAGCCGAGAGGATCAGCTCCACGGCCAACTGCCCCGTCATGTTGCGCTCGTCCAGCGTGGGGTTGAGCTCGACCATGTCCAGACCGAGCAAGGCCGTGCTGCGCGCGCAGGCTTCGCAGATCAAGTGCGCTTCGCGGTAGGTGAGGCCGCCGGGGACGGCCGTGCCCACGCCCGGTGCTTGACGCGGATCCACTCCGTCGAGGTCGAAGGAGAGGTGGAAGCCCGCGGTGCCGTCCGTGACGATCGCGAGGGCCTCGCGCAGGCAGGTCGCCAGGCCGCGCCCATCGATCTCGGTCATCGTGTAGGCGCGCACGCCCGACTCCTGGACGGTTTCGCGCTCCCTGCGGTCGACCGATCGGATGCCCAGCAGGGCGACGTTGCTGGCGCTGACGGCCACCTCGTCGCCGGAGAGCTTCCTGAGCGCCGGCAGGCCGCGGCCGATCAGGTGGGCCAGGGGCATGCCGTGGATGTTTCCCGACGGGCTGGTCTCCGGCAGGTTCATGTCGGCATGGGCATCGACCCACAGCAGGCCGATCTTCCCGCCCGCGTGGCGGTGGTGGCGCGCGCTGCCCGCGACGCTTCCCATGGCGATCGAGTGGTCGCCGCCGAGGACGATCGGGAACCCGTCCTTTGCGAGGACGGTCTCTACCTTGTCGCGCAGCCTCGTGCAGACGTCGAGTACCTCAGGCAGGTAGCGAGCGTTGTGGCGACCGGCCGGCATGGACTCCGGCTCGCCGACGAGGACCGAGCCCTCTTCGCGGACGCGCAGGCCGAGCTTCCGGATGCGCTCGGCCAGGCGCGCCACGCGGATGGCGGAGGGACCCATGTCCACGCCGCGTCGTCCGGCGCCGAGGTCCATGTGTACGGAAATGAGAGCTGCGGGTCTTCGGCGTGCCATCCCGCGAGCCTACCAGCGAGTCCGCCCTCCTGGGGGGGGCAACGGTGCCGACATCGAGGCGTCGGGCGTAGTCGATGAGCTTGCCGGAGCCGATGTCGATCCTGCGCATGCAGAGTCCCTTGCCCACTTCGGTGGAGCCACCTCAGTACTCGTACTTCTCGAGGATGTTGATGATCGTTCGCTCGAGATCGCTTATTCGCGCCTTCGGCTCCGGATGCACTGCCTCCTCGCCTGGGTGCACGCGATGCCGTCCAGAGCGTTTCGACGACGCGGCCCTTGAAGATCCGTGTCAGCGCCCGATCAGTCCGGCTGCCCGTAGGCTTCTGCGCACCGACCGGAAGACGTTCTTGAAGGGAGGCAGTTCAGCCATCTGTGAGCCGAGCCGAGTGCTCCAGAGCTTCTCGTAGCGCGCTTCCTTCTTTTCGAACGCTTCACCCATCCCCTCACGGCTGCGTCCGCGGAACTCGAGCTTGCTGTCGATCTCGTTCACGAGTGTGGGGAGATCGACGTGATTCCCCGAGGTCAGGTACCAGAGGTCGTAGAGATCGCGCGGCTCGTTGCGAGATCGGTCGGTGAGCGCCACGACCTTCTCGACGCCGATCTCGTCGAGAGAATAGACGCGGATCCTGCTGTCCTCGGGCAGGTCTGAGTATTCGTCGTAGCCACGCAGGACTGGGCGGTCATCGATTGGCAGGACGAGGCACTCGGTGACCGTGATGTCCATCTTTACCTCCCTTGGCGAGGCGGCGGGGAGTGGCCCCTCGTAGGCGAGGTAGATCGTGTGGCTGTTCTGGTGTTTCTTGCGGTCCCTACGTGAATGGCGGAACGGGATGCCCGAGGCGCCTCGAACCTGACCGTAGACGTCCTCGAGCCCTGCCAGGATTGACGCGAGGGGCATCTCGCTGGCGAGGGTGAAGTCGAGGTCTTCCGAGAATCGGTAGTCGCCGAAGTAGCAGCGCTTGAGCGCCGTCCCGCCCTTGAACACCAGGTACTCGCGCAGCGACGATTGGGACAGGCCGATGAGGAACCAGGCGAGGCAGTAGTCACGTTCGAGGACGGCCTCAGGGATGCGCCGTCCCCCGGCGCGAGCGAGACGATTGGACAGGAGGGAGAGATTCCGCTGCGGGATCATGGCTCAGGTCCTGGCCACCGAGGCGATCTCGTCCGGATCCACGTTGAGGCGGAGCCGCCACCGCGCTACGAACCTCCCCTCGTCGGGCAAGAGCGGATCCAGAATCGCATAGGTCGCAGTGAGCTTCTCCTGCAAGCGCTCCAGCTCACGAGGTGCATCCACTTCAAGCGTCTCGAGCAGGAACCCCAACCGGCGGATCACGGCGCCGACATCCAGGCGTAGGGCGTAGTCGACGAGCTTGCCGGAGTCGATGTCGTCCCTTCGCATGCAGAATCCCTTGACGATTTCGGTGAAGCCACCGCAGTACTCGGACTTCTTGAGGCCATCGATGATCGTCCGCTCGAGGTCGCTGACCTCCACCTTCTCGGTCTTGGTGACCCAGTGCCAGGCGCTGCCGAAGAGATGCTCGGGCTTGCAGCGCACGAATCGGAACTCGGTGCCCAGTACGACGCGAGGCCGGATCGCCTGTGGCGTCGTCGTGTACACAACCAGTTGCGGCTGCGTGACCATCTGGTGGATGTCCATTGCCGAGGCGTGCGAGATGTAGTAGGCGTCGCTGCCCACGAACTCACGTGCGACGACGTACGGGTTGCCCAGGTACTCGCCCTCGCGCCCGAGGTCGAAGGGCACGAGGATGAAAAGCCCCGGCTTCAGCCGAGTCGCCACGCCGCGGTGAACAAGGGATGCGACGAAGTTCCGCGCTGACTTCGCTTGGAGCGAGGTGATCTCTTCGACGTCCGGGTGGGAGAACAGGGTCCTTCCGCGCTCGTGCAACTCCGCCACCAGGCGTGCCGCCTGGGGGCCGAGGGTCTTGAGGGGGAGGTCCTTGTTCATCTGCGAAACATCCACTGGGACTAGGCATTATGCATGGAAAACATAATTCCACCAGCCCATGGGTCATGGTTTGGATGCTCTTCGCCCAACGCAACCAGGTGCTTCGCACGATAAACCTGACCCCTCCAATGCGCCTCTTCCCTCTTCCCCGGCCCCTCGCGGTCCCGGGCGCAGAGCCGCGGCCGGCCAGGTTCCAGGCGCGAGGACGAGGGAGGCGACCTCAGAGGTTGTCGATCGTGACGGGCTCGATCGGGTCGGCGGGCTCGAAGCCGAAGATCCGACCGTAGAAGTAGAGCTCGGCTTCGAGGGCGCGGCGGATGTTCGCGGCCTGCCGGAAGCCGTGCTGTTCCCCCTCGAACGGCACGTAGGCGACGGGGATGCCCTTCTTCTTCAGCGCGTCCACCATCCGTTCGGCCTGATTGGGCGGGACGACCGGGTCGTCGAGTCCCTGGAGGAGGATGACGGGGCAGGAGAGCCCCTCGACGTGGTGGATGGGGGAGCGCGCGGTGTAGACGGCCTGCGCCTCGGGGTAGGGGCCGACCAGTCCGTCGAGGTAGCGCGACTCGAACTTGTGGGTGTCGCGCGCGAGCGCTTCCAGGTCGCTCACACCGTAGTGGCTCGCGCCGGCCTGGAAGACGTCGTGGAAGGTCAGGGCGGCGAGGGTGGTGAAGCCGCCCGCGCTGCCGCCGCGGATGGCCAGGCGGTGCGGATCGACCTCGCCCTGCTCGACCAGGTGGCGGGCGCCGGCGATGCAGTCCTCGACGTCCACGATGCCCCACTTGCCCTTGAGGGTCTCCCGGTAGGCGCGGCCGAAGCACGCGCTGCCGCCGTAGTTCACGTCGAGCACCGCGAAGCCGCGGCTGGTCCAGAACTGCGTGCCGAGGCCGAGCATGCGGAAGGCCGCGCCCGTGGGGCCGCCGTGACTGAGCACCAGCAGGGGGGGCTTCTCGCCGTTCGCGCCCTGGGAGTCGACGCTCTGGGGCGGGTAGTAGAACGCGTGCGAGGTCCGTCCGCCGGCAGACGCGTACGAGATGGCGCGTCCCTCGGAGATTCCCGCCGGATCGAGATCGACCTCCGACGAGCGCTGGACGACTTCGAACGCCCCGGTCCGGACGTCGTACCGGGCGACGGCGCTCGGCGCGGTGGGCGAGATCACCAGCAAGCCCGCGAAGCCCTCGCCTACGGTGACCGTGAGGGTCTCGGGGTAGGGCAGATCGACCCAGTCCAGGTCGCGGCGATCGGTATCCACGCGAGCGAGGCGGTGCAGCCCCTCCACCGCAACCGAGCAGAGCAGCGTGGTTTCGGACTCGAACCCGTACGTGGCGTAGCCGAGCTGCCAGGCGGGGGCGCCGAACTCGACGTCGCGGGGACACAGGGCTTCGACGCCGTCCGGCGTCAACCGGTAGAGGTTCCACCACCCGCTCGGATCCGCGATGAAGTGCAGCACGCCTCCCGGCGACCAGCGCGGCTCGACGATCGACTCGTCTTCGCCGCCGGCGATCTGCCGCGCGTTCTCGAGTTTGCCGCTCGACCCGACGTCGGCCAGCCAGAGCTCCGTCGTGTCCCACGGCATGTTCGGGTGGTTCCAGCAGACCCACGCGAGCGACGAGCCGTCGGGGCTCAGGCGGGGCGAGGCGTAGAAGTCGAACCCCTCCGCGAGCACCTGGCCTTCCCCGCCTTCCAGCGGGACGGCCACGAGGGTGTTGACGGGCTCCTTGCCTGCGCCCCGGTGGTCCTCGCGGACGGCGAGCAGTCGCCCGCGCTCGCGGTCGAGAACGGTGTCCGCGTAGCGGAGGTCCGCCTCCGGTGTGAGCGGGGTGGGGTGGGCGCCGGGCACCAACCGGTAGAGCCGCTGGTCGACGAAGTTCGAGAAGTAGAGGGTGCCGTGATCCACCAGGTAGGCGCCGCCCCCGTACTCGTGGACGCGACTGCGCGCGCTGAACGGGGCGGGGAGCACCTCTTCGACGGCGCCGTCCGGACGTCGGCGCTGGATGACACACCGCCCCTTCTCCGACGGGCGCTGCTCGATCCAGTAGAGGTCGTCGCCGTCGGTGCGGATCTCGGTCAGGCCGACGACCTCGGACACGATGAGCTCGGTCGTGACGGGGGACGGCCAGCTGCCGTGGGGACGGGACGCCTTGCGCATGGGATCTCTCCTGCGCGCACTCTACTCGCACCGTTCACGGTCACACGCGCCACGGCGGGGCACTCGAACCGGCAGCGCGGGAAGCGCCCGTTCGCCTCGTCCGACTCGCCGCTCTACGACGGGCCCTTCACGTGGCCGGGCGAAACGAGCCGCCCGCTCTTGGCCTCGGCGGTGAGCGCACGCCGGTACCCAGCGGACGCTGCCGGAAGCAGGCTCCGGAGCACCTCGCAGAGCTCCTTCGCGCGTGCGGAGCCCACGTAGAGGACGTCGCCGTCTTCGCGCGTCAGGATCACACCCTGGCCGTTGCGCACGCCCCAGCCCCCGTCGATCCGCGGGTAGTAGGACGTCGCGCGCACCGTGCGCACGCGCCTGAGGTCGACCGTCAGGCGGGCGCCCCATCGCCGCTCGAGCTCGAGGGTGTGCCCCTCCACCACGGTTCGCAACCGGGACAGCACGGCCATGATCACGAGCAACAGGAGTGCGCCGTGTACGTAGGCCGAGGGGCGTGGTGTGCGACCCTGGAAGACGTAGAGGGCGAGCAGCGTGACGGCCCAGACGGCGACCAGCAGCGTCAACCCGATCGTCCAGCGGGGGCGCTGGACCTCGTGGAAGTAAACGGCGTCCTCGGGCGGGGGGGCGCTCATGGTGGACCCAGCATACCTGCTGTGGCCCGTCATGCCATCCGCTCAGCGCGGTTCCATGTAGATGTGGAACCATCCCGTGCACGTGGTCGCACCGCTCTCGGCCGAGAAGTCGCAGTTCAGCTCGTAGTCCGACCCCACCTGCTGGATCGTTCCGTGGGTGAGGTCGAAGAACTGGTAGTCGTAGTCCTGGTCCAGGGAGCAGACGTAGGCGCCCGTGATGTCATCCATGTCCCAGTTCGATGGGCTGGTCTGCGTCCCCTCGATCGTGAACGTCTGGGCCACGCAATCCGCGGTCTCCCCGATGTTCAGCTCGAGACGGATCCTGTTGCCGCTGAGGTGCGTGACGTCACCGCCCATCGCCTCGTGCATCTCGGAGCCGCATCCCCCCGTGCCGATGTCCAAGCCCGTCCAGTAGGCGCCGTGGGTGAGTCCGTCGTCCTCGTCCCCGCCTCCGCCGCAGCCCACCGCCAGGCCGAGGAGCACGAGGCATCCGATTCGACTCCACTGCGTTCTTCGCGTTCTTCCCATCGCCGATCTCCCTCTCCGGAGCTCGCCGGCGGGCCGCGGCCTGCGGCCGCGCCAACATCTCCGCCCCGCATCGTAGCGAACCGGCTCCGGATGGACGAGAATCCGTTTGAACATGCACTTCAAACCATCATGATGATTTGAAGTGCCACTGCAAAGTACCCTGCCCTTGCCAGGCGCCCCGGGGGCCTTCTCAACCCCAGTGGAGGCTGACGCCGGTGCGGGCCCTCCCCGGCCGCTTCGACTCGCTGGCGACCGCGCCCCTACTTCGTCACGGGGCCGCCGGGGGAGGAGCCGCCGCCGCGCGGGGTCGGGGTCCACGGCGGGGTGTCCTCTTCCTCTCCGTCCTCGCCTCGGCGGGGCACGGTGCCGGTGGACTTCGGCAGGGGCAGGAAGACGAACGTGTAGGCCTCGGAGTAGTAGGTCGTCCAGCCCCACGGCGTCTTCGCGTGGTGCTTCATGACCTCCTCCGCGGCGTGGATCATGTCGAGCGCGCGGGGCATCAACCGGCGATCGAGGTAACGGAGCACGTTCGAGCGGTCGCGCTTCGCACGGTAGTTCCGGCTCCCCAGCGGGATCCTGAGGACGTTGCCCTGCTGCCCCGGGATCTCGTCGCCGGGGTTCCACGCGCCTTTTCCGACGAGACCCCACGCGCGCGTGACGTGGCGGCCGTAGCGCTTCTCGTCCGCCTGGGAGAGCGTCCCGCCGTCGTAGGCGTCGAGGCAATCGCTCATCTTGATCGTCGTCACGTACGTGACGACGAACTTGTCTCGTCGTTCGTCGAAGCCTGGTGGGGCGAAGCGCTCGAACTCCCTCAGGTAGATCGAGAGCGCTTCGAGGTGGAACGCGCTCATTGCGAACCAGTAGCGACCCAACCTCAAGTCCGCGACCGAGCGCGGGTGCGACGTGTCCTTGCCCGCTGCCACGCGCGCAAGCGCCTTGTCGAGGACCCGGATCGCCTGGTCGTACTGCTCGACGACCGGGACGAGGTCCTCGCCCGCTTGCTTCAGCTGCCGGGCCGTCCCCATGAGGTGGAGGTCGAAGGGCTTGCGGCGGAGGCGGTAGCGTTTCGTCGGCTTCTTCGGCCGGAGGGACTCGAACGCCGACCAGCCCGTAGCCAGGCGCCCCGACGAGGAGTCCATCCAGGGGGTGTCGTCGAAGACGATCCGCTCGGCCCGGCAGAGTGAATCGAGCGCGCGGTCGCCGCCGCGCGCCTTGGCGAAGGCCCGGAGCGTGACGAGCTCCGGCGCCAGGCGCTTCAGCTGCGCCCCGTCCCGTGGACAGACGTCGAGCCACGGCGCAGGGGGGAAGGGGTAGAAGACGTACCGACCGCCCGTCTTCGCGGCCGCTCGCGCGTACGGCCAGTAGCCGAAGGCGGACGGGGTGTGGTCGTTCCAGACCACCGTCCCCCGGTAGTGGGGGAACCAGAGCGGCGTGTCGGCGTGGAAGCGGCCACCCACGAGGAACTCCGCCTCCTCGTCCGGCGGGCTTCCTCCCGGCGTGGTCGGATTCGGAAACGTCCGACGTGCGCCGCCCGTCTTCTCGATCTCCTCGAGCATCGCGTCCACGACCCGGCGGCGTTCCTCCGGGTCGGGGTAGATGTCCTTCAGGGCCTCGTCGAGCGCCTTTCGGAGCTCGTCCGGCTCCGGCGGAGCCCCCGGGGGACCGGACGGAGGCGTCGTGGGCCCCGTGCCGGGCATGCCCGGCAGCCCGGGCAAGCCGAGCCTCAGCGGGTCGACGATCAGGCGCTGCGGTCTTGCGGCCCAGGGGAGGGCGGGCAGGACGGGGAGGGGCGACTCGTCGCCGAAGAGCACCTCGGGCGCCACGACCACGAGCGCGCAGTGCTGGCGCGCGAGCGTCGCCCCGATGGCCTCCTCGTCCCAGTACCGGCCTACGGGCAGGAGGTCGAGGCGCCAGAGCTCGTGGGCCGGCTGAAGCGAGAAGGCGCTCGGGTCGACCCAGCGCTCGGGTGTGAGCTCGCTTGCCAGCAGGACGAGCAGACCACCCTTCTCGGGACACCAGCGCTTGATCCATCCCACGGCCGGCTCGAAGCCGTCGAAGTCGTCGTCCTCCCACCAGCGGTAGGCGAGGCGGCCCTGGAGCTCGTCCTTCCAGCCGGGTGCGCCGACGGTCGAGGGGTCCGGCCCCAGCGTGCTCACGGCGCGGACGGGCACGCCCGCGGTTCTCGCCCACGCCTCGAGGGAGGAGAACCACGTCGGCAGGTCGGAGGCGTAGTCGTGGGCCGCGCGGTACTCGTTGTCGCCCGGAGGCGCGGCGAACGTGAGGGCGTCGAACGCGACGACGATCTCGGTGGCGCCGCGGCGTCGCGCTTCCCCCCCGAGGATGTCGACCGCGCGGTCGATGCCCTTCACGTCCCGGACGTAGACGCTCCAGTCCGCCTCGTCGCCCCGTGCCGCGGCGGGCACGAGGACGGCGAGCGTCAGTAGGAGACGGGCACCGATCCGGGCCGCGTGGCGCATGCAGGGATGGTAACGCCGGCGCGTCCCTCCCGGTTCGAGGCCCTTCCCAGGGCCCTCGGGGGCGTAGGGCGGACCTGGGCCCGTCCCCGCGTACTCCCGTCCTCACTCCCAGACGGCGCGGGCGTAGAACTCCCGGATCCTCCGGTCCTTCGTGATCAGAGGGGCCTCCGCGACAGCCGCCTGGGCCGTGATGAGACGATCGAACGGATCCCGGGTGAAGTCGAACGCGAGGGAAGCCGTCGCGACGCTCTCGAAGGAGAGCGTGCAGACTCGAACCTCCAGGATCCGCTGCAGGGCAGCGATGACCGTGCGCGCGGACTCGTTCGTCTTCCCCACCTCGTACAGACGCTGCAACTCGAGCAGGACCGTGGGGGACACGACGAGGTCGTCACTCTCGAGCCGGGTCCTGACGAGAGGGGGAAAGAGGTCGGAGCGACCCGCGTACAGCCAAGCCGCCACGTGCGTATCCAGATGGATCACGGTCGCCACTCCGAGGACCAGTCGATCTCCACGAGCTCATCGGGGTCGCCCCGCAGGTAGTCCCTCCGGGGCATGCGGTCCAGTCGTGCCGGTCGGACCGCGGGAACGATTTTCAGCCGGCGTCCCTTCCGTTCGATCTCGACCGGCTCTCCGGTGGCGAGGATCTCGTCCAGGATCCGGTAGATGTCCTGGCGCAGCTTCGATGCGGACAAGGGCATGGAACAACTCCGTACGTACCTACGAGTAGTATACGTACGAACGTACGGTCTGCAAGCCTCGAAGGGCCTTGCGTCGCACGGGAGATTCCTCATCCAGGGGGCAGCGCATCCAGCCCTCCACCACCCGGGCCTGGGGCCGCAGGGGAGGCCGCAGCGTGTGCGCGGGGGCGGCTGTCCAGGTAACGCGCGGACCGGGAGACCGACGCGGAAACGCTGGGTTGGGACGCGCCTGCTCCAAGCACGTCTTCCTTGAAGATCCAAGGTGGCACTTTGGATCTTCATGGATGATCCCGAGCCCCCCGGCATCCAGGCTGAACGATCTGCTCGGTCCGTTCCCCTTCTCCGCGGGAGCGGACTCCACGATGCGCGAGGGTGATCGTCGCCGCCCAGGCCAGGTCCCCGAAGTTCCGGCAAGAGCGCAAGCCCCAGCCCTCTTCCAGGCCCCCAGGTGCCGCCATGTTCCTTCCGCGCAGGCTCGCGTCCCCCGGGGAGCGGGCAGCGATCGGCGGAGCGAGAGGGAACGATTGAACGATTTGAGCCCACTTGGCATTGCGATCGTCACCCGCCGCTCCTCTTCGCGGCGGTCCCCCCGCTCAGCGTGGGCGACGACGATACCACCTGTGCATCGCAACTCTGTAGCTGACGTCGGGCACTCAGCGCGGCCCGCGGGCATCGCGTAGGAGGGAGGTAGGGGAGTGGCGCGAGCTCGTGCGCATGTTCACAGCGGCGGAGCACACGGCGGCCGAGGATCGATGCACCCTGATACCCTGATACCCTGACGGTCGGGATCTCGGACGGGAGACGACCACGACATGACCTCCTCCGTCCGCC
>JAUXCH010000045.1 GCA_030618975.1 Planctomycetia bacterium | reverse complement strand
TCCCCTCCGACGACGAGGACGACCAGGTCGTCGGCGAGTTGATCGAGCTCGACCCCCGCCATGCCGCCGAGACGCTGGCGGACCTGGACGCCTACGAGGGCTGCCCGGACGGCGACCGCGAGCCGGCGCTCTACGTGCGCTCCCGGCAGGGCGTGCGAGGCCACGACGGCGCCTCTCTCGAGGCGTGGGTCTGGTTCTGGAACCGGAGTCCGGAGGGGCTCGAGCGCATCGAGGGCGGGGACTGGATTCGCCACGTGCGGGGGTAGGCTCCCCGGCGTGAGGATCCTCCACGTCAGCACCGGGCGCACGTGGCGCGGCGGCGAGCGCCAGAACCTGCTCCTCATGGAGGGGCTCCGGTCGCGCGGCGAGGAGCAGGCACTCGTCGCGCCGCGGGGGAGCGCCCTCGCGAAGCGCGCGGCGGACGGCGGATTCGCGGTCTACGCGATGCCCATCCTCAACGAGGGCGACGTCGCCGCGCTCGGGCGCATCACCCGGCTGGTCAGGCGCCACCGCTACGACGTGCTGCACCTCCACACCTCCCAGGCGCACGGCCTCGGCGCCGCCGCCGCGCGGCTCGCGGGGCGGCGCCGTCCGGCAACCGTCGTCACGCGGCGGGTCGAGCACTCGATCTACCGGCACTCCTTCCTGCACCTCGACCGCATCAAGTACGCGCCCGGCGCGGACCGGGTGCTCTGCGTCTCGGAGCGCGTCCGCGAGGTGCTGCTTGGCGACGGTCTGCCTGCGGACAGGCTGGTCGTCGTCCCCGACGGGATCGACCTCGCGTCGTACCGGGGTGCGGGGTCCACGGACGCTCGCAAGCGTCTGGGCATTCCCGAGGACGCGTGGCTGATCGGCACCGTCGGCCACCTGGATCGGTCGAAGGGGCACCACCACCTCGTCGATGCCCTCTTGCTCCTCAGCACGGAGCACAGGGACGCGCACCTCCTGCTCGTCGGGGACGGCCCCGCGCGCAGGGATCTCGACCGGCAGGTGGGGGAGACGGGGCTCGGCCGCCGCGTGACGTTCGCCGGTTTCCGCGACGACGTGCCGGAGATCCTCCGTGCGCTGGACGTCTTCGCCTTCCCGAGCACGAGCGAGGGGCTGGGTTCCAGCGTGCTCGAGGCGATGGCCGCCGGGACGCCCGTCGTGGCGACGACGGCCGGCGGCATCCCCGAGGCCGTACGCGACGGCGAGGACGGCCTGCTCGTGCCCCCCGGCGACGCCCAGGCGCTCGCCGACGCGCTCGTGCGCGTGCGCGCGGACCCCGCAGCCACAGCGCGTCGCCGGGTCTCGGCCCGCGAGCGTGCCGAGGATCGCTACGGCGCGGACCGCATGGTCGCAGGGACGCTGGCGGCCTACACGTCGGCTCGCGAGGCGGTCAGTCGCCGAGGGCCTCCCGCACCGCGTCCTGCAGGTCGCAGGGGAGGAAGGGCTTCTTCAGGAAGTCCTTGATCGCCGGGTCGTCCCCGGAGATGTCGCGCGCGGCCAGCGCCGTCTGCACGGACTCCAACGAGTCGCCGCTGACGAGGAGGAAGGGCAGGTCCGCCCGGACGGCATGAATGGCGAGCCAGGTGCTCGGGCCGTCGAGGCCCTCCAACTGCATGTCGAGCACGACCAGGGCGAGGTCCGCCCCGCGGCTCCGGACGATCTCCAGGGCCGCCTCCCCGCTCCGCGCCTTGAGGGCGTCGTAGCCGGCGCCCTCGACGGTCATCGCCATGACGTCGCAGACGCCCTGGTCGTCGTCGACGACGAGGACCGCGGTGTGGTTGTCGGACGTGGTCACGGATCGGGTCTCCCTCCGGTCGGTGGGATCATACCCACGGTTCGACGACCGGCCGCCCGGCGCGCGTCGCCCTCTCGGACGCCGCGGAGGCCGCCTCTCCGCGGCGCGACCGCTCCTCGGCCCGGGGACCTATACTCCGGCCATGTCGCCGCGCACACGCCTCCGGGCCGCCTCGGCCCTCCTCCTCGCCCTGCTCGTCGTCCTGGCCCCACCGCCGGCCGCCGACGCGGCCGAGAAGATCGACAAGCAGGCGATCCAGGGCCTGGCGAAGCGCTGGTTCAAGGCCCGTCCGTGGACGCAGTTCGAGGAGTGGGACCCGGCCGTCCGGAAGGGCCTCCTCGACGAGGCGGCGGCGCTCGGCCCCGTGCCGGAGGGCAGCCTCGCCGCCGTTCGCGACCTGCTCTGGAAGGCGGCGCGCAAGGCCGCGCCGAAGCTCAGGAAGACGGAGTTCGAGACGCCCTACGGGACCGCCGAGTGGATCCAGAGCGGCCGGGGCGGGAAGAAGAGCGGCCTCGTGCTCGGCCTGCACGGCGGGGGCGTGGGGGCAGGCAGCGCCAGCGAACCGGCCGGCAAGTGGTCGGTCTCGAAGTGCATGGGCATGTACCCCCAGGGGATCCGCCTCGTCCACGACACGTGGAACACCGTCCACGGCGAGCGTTTTCTCCTCACCTTGATCGAGATCGCCAAGCTCCGCCACGAGATCGACCCGGACCGCGTCTACACCGCGGGCTTCAGCATGGGCGGCACCGGCTCCCTGCACATGGCCGGGCGCTTCCCGGACCTCTTCGCCGGCGCCATCCCCGCGCACGGCGTGATGATGGCGGCCCCCCACAGCAAGCTCGCCACGAAGGAGGAGGTCGAGAGCATCCAGAACGGGATCCTGCCCAACCTGCGAAACGTCGCCGTGTACTTCTACACGGGGATGATCGACAAGAACTGCGAGCCGGGCACCTTCCTGTACGCCTGGGACATCCTCCAGCAGTTCAGGGAAGACGACCCCGGCGGCTACGAGCAGATCGAGTTCAAGGCCGTACCCGGCCTCGCGCACGCGTTTCCGCCCGGCGAGCCGAGCAAGGGACTCAAGTGGATTGCCGGGAAGACGCGCGACACCTTTCCCGAGAAGATCGTCTGGGAGTACGCCGCGTACCCCTTCCCGCTGCCCGACGGCGAGGACAAGGTCGAGCGGATCCAGCAGCACTGGTTCTACTGGCTCCACTGCGCCCTGCCCGCGGACGGCATGCAGGTGATCGCGAAGCGCAAGGGCAACGAGTTCGACCTCGAGAACGTCGCCCCGGCCTTCCCCGAGGACTTCTCGATCCTCCTCAATCCCGAGATGATCGACGTGACGCAGGACGTCGTCGTCCGCGTCGAGGGCGAGGAGGTCTACCGCGGCAAGCCCGTGCCCGACGTCGCCACGATCCTCGAGACGCTCGACGCACGGCTGGACCGAAAGATGCTCTTCGACCGCCGCGTGCGGATCCCCGAGCAGGACTGAACGCCGCGCACCATCGTGCGCCCTTCTACGTCGCGCGGCCCTCGAGCAGGGCCCACGCGCGCTTCACGATCTCGCGTGCGGTCCCGGTCTTGGACGAGGCGTCGATCTCCTCCATGGCGCCCTCGCGCGGGATCCACTGGATCTCGCCGCCTCCGGTGCCCAGGTTCTCGAGACCGTTGAGCACGATCGCGTCGAAGCCCTTGTCCGCCATCTTCATGCGCGCCCGGTGCTCGCCGCCGCCGACCTCCAGGGCGAATCCCACGTGGATCCGATCCCCCTTGCGGGCCCGGAGGCTACGCGCCACGTCGGGCGTGGACCGCAACGTGATCTCGAGGTCGCCCACCTTCCGGGGCGGCTTCCCCCTGCGGCGGCGCGCCGGGCGCCAGTCCGACGGTGCCGCCGCGAAGATCACGAGGTCGGCGTCCTTCCCCGCCTTGCGCGCCTCGCGCAGGAGGTCCTGCGTGCTGACGACGTCGACGGTCTCGACGCCCTCGAGCGGCGGCAGGTCGGACGGACCGAGGATCAACGTCACGCGTGCTCGCCGCCTGGCCGCCACCCGGGCGATCTCGTGCCCCATGCGGCCCGTCGACGCGTTGGTCAGGAACCGCACGTCGTCGAGATGTTCGCGGGTCGGTCCCGCGGTCACCACCACGTGCACGCGCCCGGATTCGGATTCGGTTTCGTGTCCGTGATCGGGCGCACCCGAACGATCGACCGGCGTGGCGTTCATGACGTCCGCTCCTGCGCAGGGCACTGTAGCGCCGCGGTGTCGAGGGCCGCTGGAAACACGGGTGCCCACGCGATCCCGGACCGCGGCGGGGGGAGGTAGCATGCGCGCATGACGTGCCCGCCCCCCGCCGACGACGCCTCCACGCCCGCTGCCGATCCCGCCGACGAGATCGAGATCCGCATCCCCCTGCCCGACCTGATCGCGGGCCTCGCGAAGCCCGAGGCCTTCGGGGTCGACGGCCCGGTGGACGTGGTGCAGACCCACGTCAGCGCCGTCTTCCTCGCGGGCGACCGCGCCTACAAGGTCAAGAAGCCGATCCGCCTCTGGGGCTTCCTCGACTACGGCACCGTCGACGTGCGCAGGTCCTGGTGCGAGACGGAGGTCCGCCTGAACCGCAGGTTGGCGCCCGAGATCTACGAGGGCGTCGTTCCGGTCGTGCGTCGGGCCGACGGATCGCTCCACGTGCACGAGGACGACGTGACCGAGGACGGGGTGAACGAGGACGGTCCGACCGAGGACGGCGAGGTCGTCGAGCACGCCGTCGTCATGATCCGCCTCGCCCCCGGCGCCACGTTCCTCGAGCAGCTCGAGGCGGGCACCCTCGGAGCCGGCGACCTCCGGGAGTCGGCCGCCGTCCTCGCCACGTTCCACGCGGCCAACCGGCTCGCTCCGGAGGACGCGGACCTGGCCCGTCCCGACTCCTTCTTCGAGGTCGTCAACCAGAACTTCCTGTCCACGGAGGAAGGGGTCCCGGATCTCTTCCCGGCGTCCGTCCACGAGGGGCTGCACCGCCGCATCGCGGACCGCACGGAGCGGTCGCGTGCCCTGGTCGACCGCCGCGCCTCCGACGGCCTGATGGTCAACGGCCACGGCGACGTCCGCCTCGAGCACGTCATCCGCTACGACGGGCAGGTCAACGTCATCGACTGCGTCGAGTTCTCCGACCTCGTCCGGCACATCGACCCGCTGTGCGACATGGCCTTCCTCTCCATGGACCTCGCCGAGCGCGGCCGCTGGGACCTCGCCCGCGGCCTCGAGGAGGCCTACCTCGAGAGCTCGAACGAGAGCCGCGAAGAGGCGGCTCTCCTGCTCCCGCTCTACCGCTCCTACCGCGCCCACGTCCGGGCCAAGGTCGACCACCTCACCGCGCGCTCACCCGAGGTCGACGCAGACGTCCGTGCCGCGAAGCTGCTCGGCGCGCGTCGCTTCCTCGCCCTCGCGTGGACCTACGCCCGCGCCGACGAGACGCCGCCGCTGATCGTCATGCGCGGAGCCTCCGGCACCGGCAAGAGCGTGCTGGCCTCGGTCCTCGCGCCCTGGCTCGGCGCGGAGGTGGTGCGCAGCGACGTCGTTCGCAAGGAGCTCGCGGGGCTGGCGCCGACCGACCGCCTCGACGACGCAGGCAACGAGAAGCTCTACGCCCACGACATGTCGCAGCGGACGTACGACACCCTGCTCGAACGCGCGGAGACATTCGTTCGGGGCGGCCGCGCCGTCGTCCTCGACGCGACGTACCTCCGCAAGGACAGCCGCGACGCGGCCCGCGCGCTCGCCGACCGTCTCGGTGCCCCCTTCGCGATCCTGGACGTGGGGTGCGACCCCGACGTCGTGCGCGGGCGCCTCCGCCGGCGCGAGACGGCCGGCACGGACGCCAGTGACGCCGGCATCGCGGTCTACGAGGAGCAGCTTCGGGAAACCGACCCGATCGGCTCCGACGAGGAGCCCTTCGTCGTCCGCCTCGTGTCCGGCGAGGCGCCCGAGCTCGCCGTCATGCGGCTGCTCGAGGTCCTGGAAGCCGGCTCCGGCGGAGCGCGCTGAGTTGGACGTCGAGGCGCTCATCGGAGAGCTCCGGCACGCCTTCCGCGGCGTTGGCGACGTCGCGCGGGAGGCCTTCCGGAGGCCGCCCGGCAAGGCCCGCCGCAAGGACGACGGCACGGTCGTCACGGCGCTCGACCACGAGCTCGAGGCCCGTCTCTCCGCCGCGCTGCTGGCGCTCGACGACGGCTGGGGCGTCGTCGGCGAGGAGGGGGGCGTCCTGCGGGCAGGGAGCCCGACCTGGCACCTCGACGCGCTCGACGGCACGCTCAACTTCTCGCGGCGCCTGCCCCTCTTCGTCTGCCAGGCCGCGCTCGTCGACGGTCACGAGCCGCTCGTCGCCGTGATGTACGACCCCCTGCGCGACGTCTTCGCCTGGGCCGCGAAGGGCAAGGGTGCCTGGGAGGATGAAACGCGGCTTGCCGTCACTCGTTTGCCGATCGAGGAGGCGGTGCTCCTCGTCGACATCGCCAGGAGCGGCGCCCTCGTCCACGACCGCGACCTGCTCCCGAGGCTCCGCCGGAGCGTCTTCCGCATGCGCTCGTTCGGCTGCATCGGCCTTCACCTCCTCTCGGTCGCCGCCGGCCGCGCCGACGCCTTCCTCGGCACCCGCCGCGGTTCCTCGCCGCTGCACGACGTCGCGCCCGGCGTCCTGTTCATCCGGGAGGCAGGCGGGCTCGTCACGAACCTCGAGGGCGGCGATCCGCTCGAGGACCGCCGGACCCTCCTCGCCGCCCACGCGGACCTGCACGGAGGGCTCCGGGCCCTGGTCTGAAACGGTGCAGGTCGGGGAGCAGGACGACTTGCCTGCCTGGGCGTGTCCGGTCGACCGGAGTCGGGTCCGCCGAGTGCGAGAACGGGCCCTCGTGGGCCGCGACCGGATCCGATCGCAGTACCTCCTCGTCAGCCGGCGGCCCCGGAAGAAGCTGCCCGCCTCTCCGCGGACGCACGCGCACCCGCCGAGACTCGAGCGCCTGCCACCGGACCGCCCGTGGAGGAGGCTCGGTCCGGACCCGCGGATGCTGCTGGACATCTCCGGCCCGGCGCACGCGAGGCGGCGGCCGGTCGTCGCCTCGCCTGCGGTTCACGCTGCGCAAGCGGCACGCGGGGACAGGACGATATCGTATCGACTACGATACGCACGGCGCCTTCACCGGCCGTTTTCTGTCCCATTTTAGAGAGCGCATCCGCTATTTTCAGGCTTTTGCGGGGCGGCGACCGATCGCCGTTTTTCGTGCTACGTGCGATACGCAACTGGCCCGCGCCGGCCCGCGCCGGCCCGTGCCGGCCCGCGAGAACGAGCACCCGGAGCCCCGCACCTCGAGGTCGGGCTCGGGCGCGCCGGGCGCCACTTTGCGCGCTTCTGCTTGCGAATGATCGTCAACGAGCGGCTCGGGATCGAAACCCCCCGGCGAAGCAGGGGTAGAAGTGCCTGCCGGCCCCAGGAGATGGCACCATGCGCACGGCCCCGTCCCGCCGACCGGATACCGCACGACCCCGCGGGACGGGTCCTCGCCTCCTGCCGACGTCTGCGCGACAATGGAGGGGACGCACAAGCCTCCTTCGACGTGTCGGAGGCCCTGTCCCCGGGTCTGCGCCGAGGACGTGATGAAGAAACTGCTCCCGCTCGTCCTGCTCCTGCTGGTCGCGCCCGCCGTGGCCGACGAGGAACCCGCCTTCGTCCATCCGTACGAGAGCGGCACCGGCTTCGCCCGCGCGAACGCGATCGACGCCTGCGCGCTGGCCGAGTTCGAGCGGCGGGGGATCGAGCCCTCGAACCCGTGCAGCGACGCGGTCTTCCTCAGACGGGTGCACGTCGACCTCATCGGCACCCTGCCGGAGCCTGCCGCGACGCGCCGGTTCCTGCTGGACCGCGCCCCCGGCAAGCGGACGCGCCTCGTCGACGAGCTGCTGAAGCGCGACGAGTTCGTCGACTACTGGACGCTCAAGTGGGGCGACCTGCTGCGCGTCAAGGCGGAGTTCCCCATCAACCTGTGGCCCAACGGGGTCCAGGCGTACCACCGGTGGATCCGCGACGCGGTCAAGGCGAACATGCCGTACGACCGCTTCGCCCGCGCGCTGCTGACGTCGAGCGGCAGCAACTTCCGCGTGCCGCCCGTCAACTTCTACCGCGCGGTCCAGAGCCGCAAGCCCGGATCGATCGCGGAGGCGGTGGCGCTGACCTTCATGGGCACGCGCATCGAGCACTGGCCCGAGGATCGGCGGGCGGGGATGGCTGCGCTCTTCTCGAAGATCGTCTACAAGAAGACGGCGGAGTGGAAGGAGGAGATCGTCATCCAGGACCCGGCGCCGTCCGGGCCGCTGGACGCGGTCCTTCCCGACGGCACGCAGGTGACGATCGCGCCCGACGACGACCCTCGCTTCGTGTTCGCCGACTGGCTGCTGGCGCCGGACAACCCGTGGTTCGCGAGGAACATCGCCAACCGCGCGTG
The DNA here is from genome assembly GCA_030618975.1 of Planctomycetia bacterium. Classification (GTDB taxonomy): domain Bacteria; phylum Planctomycetota; class PLA2; order PLA2; family JAEUHO01; genus JAUXCH01. Next base: position 5,464 of record JAUXCH010000045.1, on the reverse strand, counting down.
GGCGTGGCTGTTCGGGCGCGGCGTGGTGCACGAGCCCGACGACCTGCGGCCGGACAACCTGCCCGCGAATCCTGCGCTCCTCCTGTGCCTCGAGCGCGAGCTCGTGCGCTCGGGCTACGACCTGAAGCACCTTTTCCGGTTCATCCTGACGTCGCGCACCTACCAGGGCTCGCCGATCCCGCGGAGCGACCACCCGGATGCCGCCGCGGTCTTCGCCTACTACCCGGTCCGCAGGCTGGACGCGGAGGTGCTGATCGACGCCCTCTGCCACCTCGACGGCCGGGGCGAGAACTACGTGAGCATCGTCCCCGAGCCGTTCACGTTCCTGACGAACATGAAGCGGACGATCCGGCTCTCGGACGGTACCATCACCAGCCCGTTCCTCGAGATGTTCGGACGACCGTCGAGGGACACGGGACTGGAGTGCGAGCGCAGCCTGGATCCGACCGATGCGCAGCGGCTCTACCTGCTCAACTCCAGCGACGTGCAGCGCCGGATCGAGCGGAGTCCCTGGCTCCGGAGACTTGCGGGCCAGGCGCGGCGGAACGCCTTGGGCGCCATCCGGCCCATCTACGTGGCGATCCTCGCGCGCGACCCGACACAGGCCGAGCTGTCGGCCGCGGCGGCCTACCTCTCGAAGGAGGGGCGGGACCCGCGCCAGGGCGTGATGGACCTGGCGTGGGCGCTGATCAACGGCAAGGAGTTCCTGTACCGGCACTAGCGCCTTCCGTGAGCGAGCGGAGAGAATCATGAGAAGCCGACACATCCGAGAGACCCTGACCCGCCGCGCCGCGCTGAAGACCGCGTTCTTCGGCGCGGCCGGTCTCGCACTCCTGGGGCGCCAGGGGCTGCCGGCGTGGGCCGCGCCGCGCGTCCCCGCCGCGGGCAAGGGCAAGGCGAAGGCCGTCATCGAGCTGTGGATGGCGGGGGGGCCGTCGCACATCGACACCTTCGACCCGAAACCGCAGGCCGGAACCGACTACACGGGGCCGCTCGCCAAGGCGATCCCGACAGTCGCCCCCGGCGTGCAGCTCAACGAGGCGCTTCCGCTGCTGGCCCAGCAGGCCGACAAGTTCTCGATCATCCGCAGCCTCACGCACGGCGTGAACGCGCACGAGACGGCCGCCTACATCGTGCAGACGGGCCGTCGTCCGGGCGCCGGTGCCGGAGGCGACCGGGTGTACCCGTCCTTCGGCGCGATCGCCTCGATGTTCCTGAGCCGGGACTACGAGGGCATGATCCCGCCGTACGTCGTCCTGACCAGGCCGCAAGGTCGATTCGCCGTCGAGGGCTTCCTGGGCATCCAGCGCAAGCCGTTCGTGACCGGCGGCGACCCGCGCCGGCCGCGCTTCGCCGTCGAAGGCGTGGTGCTGGAGGGCGTCTCCGACGAGCGACAGCGCTCCCGACGCGAACTCCTGCACGAGCTCGACTCGTTGGGACGGGCCCTGAAGGGAGATCCCACGTTCGGGAGGATGGACGAGTGTGAGGAGAAGGCCTACGACCTGATCCTCGGCGACGCCGGCAAGGTGTTCGACCTGAACCAGGAGAAGGACGAGGTGCGCGACCGCTACGGGCGCACCACCTTGGGGCAGTCCTGCCTCGCGGCGCGGCGTCTCGTCGAGTCGGGCGTGCCCTACGTCACCGTGAACAGCGGAGGTTGGGACACGCACAAGCGGCACTTCGAGTCGATGCGCCAGAAGCTGCCGGATCTCGACCGCGCGATGTCGGCTCTCCTCGAGGATCTCGCGCAGCGCGGCCTCCTCGACAGCACGATCGTCTGGTGGGCCGGCGTGTTCGGCCGTACCCCGCGCGTGCAGATGGAGGAGCCGTGGAACGGCGGCCGCAGCCACTTCGGTCCGGTCTTCTCCGCGGTCGTCGCCGGCGGCGGGTTCAAGGGCGGCCAGGTCGTCGGCGCCTCCGACGACCGCGCCATGGAGGTCGTCGACCGTCCCGTCTACGCCCACGACCTGCACGGCAGCATGTACGAGCTGCTCGGCGTCGACCCCGACGGACCGCTTCCGAATCCGAGCGGCGTGGACGTCACCGTCCTGCCGCCGTCCGAGAAGGGCGCCCACCGCGGTCGCCTGAAGGAGATCATGTGAGCCGTTCGGCCCGCTCTCTCCGCCGGCTCTGCGCCATCGTCCTGCCGCTCGTGATCCTCCCGGCGTGGGCGGCGACCCGCGTGGACGGCGCGCCGCTGCCCACGCGCCGCGGTCAGCCCCACGCGGGCTACGCGTACCCCGGCGGAGGCAGGGTCGGAACGACCTTCAAGGTCAACGTCGGCGGGCAGTACCTGAGAACGACCCAGGGCATCCTGGTCTCCGGCGAGGGTGTGCGCGCGTCGGTCGTCTTCTGGCTGCGCCCCGCCCCGAACCTGGACGGCAAGCAGCGCCGGGAGCTCCAGCGGCGGCTCCGGGAGCTCAGGGGCAAGAAGCTCGCCACGACGCCGGGGGATCGCCGCCGCGCCAACCGCCGCAAGCCCCCCGCAAAGGGCGGCAAGCCGGCCGCGAAGGACGGCAAGCCGGAGGAGGAGGTCGAGCTGCCGGAGAGCCCCCTGCTCGAAGACATGGAGTCGATGACGCTCGAGGAGCTGAAGGAGGTCGAGCGGTACTTCTTCACGCGGCGCATCCCCCTGCAGCGCAAGCGCGCGATCGAGGAGACGGTCAAGATCCAGGTGACCATCGACCCCGACGCCGAGCCGGGCATCCGCGACCTCCGGCTCGTCACGAAGCAGGGGCTCACGAATCCCATTCGCTTCCGTGTCGGCGTCCTCCCGGAGGTCAAGGAACGCGAGCCGAACTACCCGACGGTGCCGCTCGGCTCCGCCCTCGACCTGCCGGTCGTGATGAACGGGCAGATCCTGCCTCGCGACGTCGACGTCTTCCGGATCACGGCGAAGAAGGGCCAGCGGCTGGTCATCCGCGCGGAGGCGCGGGGGCTGGTCCCGTACCAGGCCGACTCCGTTCCGGGTTGGATGCAGGCCACGCTGACGCTCCGCGACGCGCGCGGGCGCGAGGTCGCCTTCGCCGACGAGTACCGTTTCGATCCCGATCCCGTCCTCTACTACGAGGTGCCCGAGGACGGCACGTACCTGGTCGAGGTGCGCGACGCCGTGGCCCGGGGCCGCGACGATTTCGTCTACCGCGTCACCGCCGGCGAGCTGCCCTTCGTCACGCAGATCTTCCCGCTGGGCGGCCAGACGGGCACGCTCACGAGGGCGAGGGTCGAGGGTTGGAACCTCAACTGGCGCCAGGTGCCGCTGGACACGCGAGGGACGGGCAGCGGGTTGCGTGAGACGGCGTGGCGACAGGGCCAGGGCGTCACGAACGAGGTCACCTACGCCGTGGACACCCTCCCCGAGGATCTCGAGGCCGAACCGAACGACACGCCGGAGCAGGCCCCCGTGGTGACCCTCCCGCGGATCGTGAACGGCACGATCGGCCGCCCCGGCGATCTGGACCTCGTCGCGTTCGAGGGCCGTCGCGGGCAGGTGATCGTCGCCGAGATCACGGCTCGCTCGCTGGGCTCCCCGCTGGATTCGCTCCTGCGTCTGGTCGCGGAGGACGGCGAGGTCGTCGCCTGGAACGACGACTTCGTCCACGAGGGCCTCGGCGTCCGCGGACTGGGACTCCAGACGCACCATGCCGACTCGTACCTGCGCGCGAAGCTCCCGAAGAGCGGCACCTTCTACGTCCGCGTGGCCGACGTGCGGCGGCACGGTGGCGAGGACCACGCGTACCGCCTCCGGGTCGGCACGCCCCGACCCGAGGTCCAGCTCTTCGTCAGCCCGTCGAGCATCAACCTGCTCCCCGGGCGTACCGCGCTCCTCGCGGTGCGGGCGGTTCGCAAGGACGGCTTCGACGGCGGCATCGACGTCAAGCTGCGCGACATTCCCGACGGCTTCTTCCTGAGCGGCGCGCGCATCCCCGCCGGCCGGGACCGGGTGATCATGACGCTGACCGCGCCTCGCACGGGCGTGCAGGATCCGATCACGCCGCGCCTGGTGGGCCTGGTCGAGCACGGGCGGGAGACGGTCGAGCTTCCGGTCCTGCCCGCCGACGACATGATGCAGGCCTTCCTCTGGCGGCACATCGTCCCTACGCGGGAGCTGGTCGTCCTCGTCTACGGTCGAAGGAACAAGTGGATTCCCATCGTCTCCCTCGCGGAGAAGAAGCCCGTGGCCCTGTCCAAGGGCCGCCGGAAGAAGGTCCGCTTCGACGTGGACGGCAGCGTGCAGCTCAAGAACCTGCGCTTCGAGCTCGTGCTGGCGCCGAAGGGCCTGAGCGTCGGCGAGGCGAAGGCCGTCGACGACGGGTTCACCCTCGAGATCAAGGCCGGCCGCGACGCCGAGCGCACGGGCAATGTCGACAACCTGATCGTCGAGGTCTTCCTGGAACAGGTGATCCAGCCGAAGGACCAGAAGAAGCGAAAGCGCCCCCGCAGAAAGCAGCAGACGAGGCGCTCCTCCAGGGGCTACCTGCCCGCCATCCCGTACGTCGTCCGCCGCTGAGCGGCAGGGATCGGGAGGACGGGCATGCGCGGATTCCGATCGACCGTCGTTCTCGCGAGCGTCCTGCTCGCGACGCTGCTGCTGCTCCCCGCGCCGGTCGGGGCGGAGGAGGCGGGAGCGGACGCCACGCGCCTGGCTGCGGCCCGCTTCGGGGAGAGCCGTGCGAAGCTGAAGGCCGGAGAGGCCGAGGCGGCTCTCTTGCTGGCCGTCGAGGCCCTGGAGTTCACTCCATCCGACCTCGAGCTCCTCGACCACGCGTCTGTCTGCGCCGAGCAGGCCGGAAGGAAGGACGACGCCCTCTGGTACGCGAAGGTCGCCGTCCTGGAGTCCCGTGCTGGGGGCCTGAAGCCCGTGAAGATGCGGGCACGAGAGGAGCGGGTCGGGACCCTGGATCCGCTGGCTCCCGCCGACCGGCCGCGCCTCGACGCGTACGGGAAACAGGTGCTCGAGCTCGGGCGCTACTGCGTCAAGCGCAAGCTCTACGTGAATGCGATCGACTTCCTGGGCCGGTGCGAGGGGCTCCCCGGCCAGGCCGATGCCCGCCAGGCCCTGGAGAAGCTCTACGAGAGCAAGCAGGCCGTCCAGGCCCTGCTCGACTCCGGGCTCGACGTGCCGATCCACGACCGCCGCGGTCGCCGTGCTCGCCGCATGGCGGCACAGGACCGCAGGCACCAGGCCTGGAAGGACGCCTGGAAGATCAAGGGCGACAACTACACCGTCGTCACGAACATGGGCTGGGAGATGTGCGACGCCGTCTCGAGCGCCATGGAGCAGATGAACCGTTTCTACCGCAGCGTGTTCCAGCACAAGCTCCGCGGCGGCAATACGGCGCGGTGCACGATCTCCCTCTACCGGTCCTTCGAGGAGTTCTCCCGGCGCGAGGACGAAGACGACAAGACGACGCACGGCTTCTTCATCCCGGGCGAGAACCGCGTCGCGACCTACGATCCGCGG
>JAUXCH010000656.1 GCA_030618975.1 Planctomycetia bacterium | reverse complement strand
GCTACGATCCGACTTTGGAGGCCCGTGCGCGACGCGACCGTGGAGATGCGCTGGTCGCCGGCCACCCGAACGGAGCCGACGGCCGACACCTGGGCATTCGCCAGGGGTCGATCCCGGATGTCCAGGATCCGGCCGACCACCCGGTGGCCACGGCGCAAGTCGAAGTCCACGACTTCGAGCGAGCCCACCCTTCTCTCCTCTCGCCCGTACCCGACGGCGAGCACGTGTACGTCTTGGACGCCCTGCTCCGTCCACCCGGGAAGCACGTACCGTCCCTTCGCATCCGTCCGCACCTCGGGCGACAGTGTCCAGTTCATGCCCACGCGCGCGCCGGCGATCGGCAGGCCGGTCTGGACGTCCGTCACGCGCCCGGTGAGCGTCCGGCCTGCGGGGAGGACCAGGTCGTAGACCCGCTCGCCCGAGGCTGGGAGCACCAGATCGAGCCATCCGGGGCTCCCGTGGCGCTTCGGCGTCGGATCCAGCGTCAACGCGCGCTTCGGGATCAGGTCGGCGAAGAGGCACTCGCCGGAGGCATCCGTGACGCCCTCGAGCGTGCGACCGCCTCCACCGAGCCGGAAGAGCCGGAGCGCCACGCCCTCGACGGGTTCACCGTCCTCCGTCTGGGCGCGTACGAGGAGGCGCACCGGCTCCTCGAGCACGACGCGGACCCGCTCCCCGGCCTGGAGCTCGGGCAGCTCGACGGGAGCGAGCCCTGCCGCCAGGACACGGAGCGCGACGAGCTCGCCCGGTCGGAGTCGGATGGCGAAGGTGCCGTCCGTGGCGCTTCGCGAGGACGGCCCATCGAAGGTCACGTCGTGCAGACCGTCCGTGAGCAGATCCGCATGTTGCCAGGGGTGCGTCACGACCTGGAGAAGCGCTCCGGGTACGGGGGCGCCGTCCTTTCGCACGACCACGCCGTGCAGGTCGCGTCCCCGATTCACCCGCGCGAGGTCGACCGGAGGGGGAACGACGCCGCCGCCCGGACCGGCGTCTCTCCCGGCACGCCCGGCGAGCGTGGGTTCGACCGGTTCGTCCGCCGGCGTGTGCTCGGGCAGGGTGATGGGGCTCGCCTCGGTCCCTTCTGCGCGGTCGCGCGAGATCTCGTTTGAAGGGAAAAAACCGAGCGCCGCCCCCAGGGTCAGAGCCACGACGAGCAGGATCCCGAACCCCAGACCGATCCAGAGCCTCCTGCGCATGCGATCACTCCTCGGGTCGGTACCCGTGCGTGCAGGACGGATGATACGACGCGTCGCCCGAGCGGCGGGACCACGCGGTTGGAGGAGCCCCCTTCCCCTGCGGGAACGGGCGCAGCAACCGGCGCAGGAGTTGCGGGGGCCGTGCTCCCGGCTGCGCCTCGTCGCCGGCCGATCCGGGCTCCCCGTCCGTGGCCCGCGAAATCCGCGGAATTCGTCCTGACCCCGAAGCGTGGGACTCGTACACTCGCGCCTCGAGGTTGGCATCCCCGCGCGCGGGGAGGGAGGCGAGAGCACATGCAGCTACCGGATCAGGCATTCTGGGCACTCGGTGCCGGGGTCGTGGGACTTCTCTTCGCGGGCATCCTGACGAAGCGGGTCCTCTCGAAGGACTCCGGCAACGAGCGGATGCGGGCCATCCAGAAGGACATCCAGGACGGCGCGATGGCCTTCCTGAAGCGCGAGTACAAGACGCTCTCCATCTTCGTGCTCGGCGTCGCCGTCATCCTCGCCGTCTTCCTGCAGGGCGACGTCGAGGGCCTGGGCATCAAGACGGCCCTCGCGTTCGTCACCGGTGCGGTGCTCTCTTCCCTCTGCGGCTTCCTCGGCATGAAGATCGCGACGGCGGCCAACGCGCGCACCACGCAAGCCGCGACCCGCAGCTTCAACGAGGCCCTGATGGTCGCCTTCCCCGGCGGCGTCGTGATGGGCATGCTCGTGATGAGCCTGGGCATCCTCGGCATCACCGGCCTCTTCTTCGCCTTCCAGTCGGCCGGGGTCCGCGACGCGGCCACGATCATCGCGGGCTTCTCGATGGGCGCCTCGTCGATCGCGCTGTTCGCGCGCGTCGGCGGCGGCATCTACACGAAGGCGGCCGACGTGGGCGCCGACCTCGTCGGCAAGGTCGAGGCGGGCATCCCCGAAGACGATCCCCGCAACCCCGCGGTGATCGCCGACAACGTGGGCGACAACGTCGGTGACGTGGCCGGCATGGGTGCCGACCTGTTCGAGAGCTTCGTCGGCGCGATCCTGAGTGCGATCGTGATCGCGGTGAGCACGCTGATCCCGGAGAGGATCGAGGGGCTGCCCCTCGACACGACCGTGGCGCAGGCTGCCGTGGGCTTCGTGTTCGCCACCCTCGCCGTCGGGGTCCTGGCCTCGATCCTCGGGGTCTTCGCCGTCCGCGTGAAGGACGGGGGGGATCCCCAGGCTGCGCTGCGCCAGGGGACGATCCTCTCCGCCGTGCTGTTCGCCGTCCTGGTCTTCGTGCTCGCCCTGACCGTCTTTGCCGACGTCGAGGGCGCCGACACCCTGAAGTGGGCGATCAGCGTCGTCGTGGGCCTCGCGGCCGGCATGGGCATCGGCTTCACGGCCGAGCACTTCACCTCGGGCAAGACGATCGAGCGCCTCGCCGAGGAGAGCGACACGCAGCCGACGAACATCATCGCCGGCCTGGCCATCGGCTACCGCTCGGCCGTCCTGCCGCTGGTGATCATCGCCGCGGCCGTCGTGACCGCGTACATGCTGGGGGGGATGTTCGGCATCACCCTGGCGGCCGTCGGCATGCTGGGGACGCTCGGCATCACGGTCGGCGTCGACGCCTACGGACCCATCGCCGACAACGCGGGCGGCATCGCCGAGATGGCCCACCTGCCGCCCGAGGTCCGCGAGCGCACGGACAGTCTCGACGCGGCCGGCAACACCACCGCCGCCATCGCCAAGGGGTTCGCCATCGGTTCGGCGGCCCTGACGGCCCTGGCCCTCTTCGTGGCCTACCAGCAGGCCGTGAAGGTGCTCACGGGGACCGAGCTCGCCCTGAAGATCGGCGATCCCATCGTCCTGGCCGGCCTGCTCCTCGGCGGCGTGATCCCGTTCCTCTTCTCCGCCGACACGATGAACGCCGTGGGGCGCGCCGCCCAGCAGGTCATCCGCGAGGTGCAGCGCCAGTTCCGCGAGGTGCCGGGCCTGAGGGAAGGCAAGGAGGGCGCCGTGGCGGACCACGCCCGGTGCGTGGACATCACGACGCAGGGCGCGCTCAAGGAGATGATCAAGCCCGGCCTCCTGGCCATTCTCATCCCGCTGGCCGTCGGCTGCTTCCTCGGCCCCAGCGCCCTCGGCGGGCTGCTCGCGGGCTCCCTCGTGGCCGGCGTGCCGCTGGCGATCATGCTCGCGAACGCGGGCGGCGCCTGGGACAACGCCAAGAAGTACGTCGAGAAGACCGGCGGCAAGGGCACCGAGCGGCACAAGCACACCGTCGTCGGGGACACCGTGGGCGATCCCTTCAAGGACACCAGCGGGCCGTCCATGAACATCCTGATCAAGCTGGTC
>JAUXCH010000051.1 GCA_030618975.1 Planctomycetia bacterium | reverse complement strand
GCAGCGGGTCGTCGCGGCCGACGTGGTCGACGTCGCCAGGCGCGGCCCCCGGCGGAAGGTGCCCACCACCCTCGCCGAGGCGACCCGCCTGGCGATGGCGCGCGAGGCCGAGAGCCGCTTCGCGACGGTCGGGGCGTTCGCGGAGAGCCTCCAGGCCTGGCTCGACGGCTCCAGCGAGCGCGCGCGGCGGCACGCGGAGGCCGAGGCGCTCGCCGCGCAGGGCCGCGTCGCCGCCGAGGAGGCGGAGCGCCTGCGCGAGGAGATCCACGCGGCCGAGCGGAACGCCGAGGCGGAAGCCTCGAAGTTCGAGCCGTGGCGGCCCCTTTCCGAGCAGCAGACCGCGCTCGATGCGCGTGCGCGGGTCGAAGAACTCGAAACGGCACGTGCGATGGCCTTCGCGGAGGCGACCCAGACCCTCAACGCCGCGCTCGTCCAGGAGGAGGAGAACCCGGCGGCCCGCCTCGCGCTCGGCGAGCTGTGGAAGCGCCGTCTCGAGGGCGCTGAGCGCCGCAGCGACCGGGCCGACGTCGCACACGCCCTGGCCATGCTGCGCCGCTACGACGACGGCGCGTTTGCCGCCTTCCTCGCGGGCGACGGTTCGCTGACGCTGGCGAGCGACCCGGCGGGTGCCGATGTCGTGCTGCAGCGCTTCGAGGACGAGCGGGGCATCCTCGCCCCGGGCGAGGCGCGTTCCCTGGGAACGACCCCGCTGGAGGGCGTGCCCCTTCCCATGGGGTCCTACCTCTGCGTCCTGAAGAAGGAGGGCTTCGCCGACACGCGCTACCCGGTGCACGTGGCCCGGAACGCGCGTTGGGAGGGCACGGTGCGTCTGAGGACGGCCGAGGAGATCGGCGAGGACTTCGTCTACGTGCCGGGCGGCCCGTTCACCTACGGCGAAGGCAAGGAGACGAAGGTGGTCCAGGTGGGCGACTTCTCCATCCAGCGCCTGCCGGTCACCCTGGGCGACTACGCGGAGTTCCTGGCCGCGGTGGAAGCCGAGGAGGGTCTCGAGGCGGCCGCCGACCGCCTGCCCCGCACGGACACGTCGGACGGCGCCTACCTGGAGCGCGGCGAGGACGGCGTCTATCGTCCGGTTTCCGGTCTCATCGAGGGCGATGCCCTCACGTTCTGCCGGCAGACCTTCGGCGAGGGATTCGAGACGCGCCTGCCGGCCTTCGCCGTCACGTGGGACGACGCCGTGGCCTACTGCGCCTGGAAGACGAAGGGGACGGGCTCGGAGTGGCGCCTTCCGACCGAGGAGGAGCGCGAGAAGGCCGCGCGCGGGGTGGATGGCCGGCGCTTCCCTTGGGGCGACGCCCAGCACGCGAGCCTCGCCAAGTGCCGCGAGTCGCGGGAGCACAGCACGCAGCCCGAGCCGGTGGGCGACTTCGAGACGGCCACCTCCGTCTACGGCATGGCCGACGCGGCCGGGGGCATGTGGGACTGGACGGACGACTCCTGGCTCGACCACCGCAAGGTCTTGCGCGTGCTTCGCGGCGGCTCCTGGGACGATCCACCTGCCCACCTGCGCTGTGCGGGCCGCAACGGCTTCCAGCCGTCGTGTCGCGGCACGTACTACGGGTTTCGTTGTGCGAGGGGCCTCTAGCCCTCTGGCACCCTGCCGTGCGGCAGGACGCGTTCTTGCGCACGAGAGATCCTCGCGCGGCGAGCCGGCGTTTCCGTGCGCCGTGCGGGGGTTGGGGAGTGGGGCGGCGCCTCGCCGCTCCGGGGTACGGTAGCCTGCCGGGTTGGAGCGAACTCCCAGGTGATGTCCATGCGCCGGGCCGCGATGCTCGTCCTCGTCCTCGGTGCGGCGGTTTGCGTGGCGGTTTGGTGGACGCCCACGGGGGAGGATCCTGTGTCCTCACGGGGCTTCGACGGCAAGGATGCGCGCGACACCGACCCGACGCTGGCCGGTCGGACGAGGAGGGACGGCAACGACGCACCAGCTCCGGACGACATCGCGTCACCTGTCGTCGCAAGGAGCGGGGCGGCTCGGCGCCTCGCCGCGGCTACCGACCGGTTGCGCGCGGTCCGTGCTGCGTACGAGGCGGGTGTTGCCTACCCCACGGAGGTGTCGGCCGCCGAGCGGGAGCTGTGGCTCGCGCGGGCGGAGGCCGGGGAGGTCTCGGAGCAGGAGGCCTACGCTGAGATCGCGCGGCTCGACGCCAGGACGCTGGCCTATGTGGAGACGCTCCTCGAGGTCGGGAGGAGCTCACACGAAGCCGTGTGGTACGCGCGTGTTCGGTGGCATCAATCGAAGCGGCGTGCGGGGGATGTGGAGGAGCGCTTCGAGGAACGGCGCGCCCAGTTCCTCCAGTTCGTCCAACTCGATCACGCGGCGAGATTGCAGGCTGGCCTCTGTGCCCCCGAACATCTGCATCGCCGTGTCCTCGACGTCTGCCGCGAGTTCCCTCTCGAGGCGGGGACACGGGACTTGGCGCTCGAACGTGCCGGCGCCGCGCTGCGCGACGATCTCCTCGCCGATCTCCAGCAGCTGCGGGCCAGGGACGCGGAGGGCGAGGGGTTCCCACCGGGAGAGCGGCAGACCGCCCTGGAGCTCGAGCTCTGGGATCTTCGCCTGTTCCTCCAGGAGGTGGACTTCCGTACGGCGCACGCGGAGAAGGCGCGGATCTACGAGCGCGTCGTGCGAGACCTCGAGTCCCGCCAGGTGGGGGTCCTCTCCACGGCCGGCGATCTGGCCGCTGCCAGGCTCAGGGTGCATCGAGAGAAGTTCCTCCTCGACGAGGACGATCAGGACTACGTGCGCATGCGCGAGCAGGTCCTTCGCGGCGAGCGACAACGGCTGGACGCGCTCGTCTCGAACGGACGCCTGAGTGAGGTGGACCGTGAGACGGCGCTTCGGAGCTTGCGCGCGGAGTTCCCGCCAGCCGACGTGCTCCGCGCATCGAAGGGCGAGACGAGCCCCTTCTCTCGCCGGTGACTCGAGATCCGGTCGACGACGTCCACCTCGGTGATCCACGCGACGATCTCCATCTCTTCACCGCACGGCTTGCATATCAGTGGATCGACTTCGAGCACCATCCGGAGCATCCTCGCCCACGACTGCCGGCGACGGGCCTCGGCCGAACCTGGTGGTGCCGGCGGGGGGGTATCCGTGGACGGGACGAGGGGCGTCTCGGCCCGCACCTCGTTCTCGCCCGTGCAGCCGGTCCTGGCCCAGTCCGGGTGCGCGTCCTTCAGCAGCAGAATCGCACGCTTGACCGCCTCGCGTGTCACGCCCACCAGCGGCGCGAAGTCCGAGGCCGTGAGCTCACTGCGACGCCACGCATCGAAGATCAGCAGGCGCTGCTCTCCGGTGAAGTTCGACGCGCGCCGCGCCTCGGGGCGCACGGTGCGCGCCGTCCGACGCGGAGCCCCTCGAGGCGCGAACTCCGGCTTGGCGCCGGGGCGTCATGCCTCAGGTCCCGTCCTTCCCTCTCGTCCATCGCTCGACCCTTCTCTGGTCGAAGACCGGCTCGAGGGAGAGAGCGTGCTCGACACCCAACTCAAGCCATCAGTGCGGACATGACTACGTCGAGCGGCACACCGCCCCTCGTATGGGGAGGAACTGACTGACTCCCCCCCTCCTCCCATTGCCGCACTGCCGAGCCACCAGAGCGACCGTCCACCATCGGGACGCCCTGGACTCCATGCTGACGGACCCTCGATCCGGCTCGGCACTCCGTGTCCGCGTGAATGGGGTGGAAGTGCACTGGCACCTGGATCGGTACTCCACCATCCCCCACCCGGCCTTGCATTCGCGGACTAGTGTGCCACAATTGCAGGCATGATACCCCGGAGAGACCAAGAAACCGTTGCCTCGCTGCTGAGTCGTTTCCCCGCGGTGGCCCTTGTCGGCGCACGCCAGGTCGGGAAGACCACACTCGCGCTGCAGATCGCCAAGGCGCGAGACAGTCTCTACCTGGATCTCGAATCCGCCGCGGATCGCGAGAAGCTCCGCGACCCAGCCCACTTCCTGGCGCCGCATCACGACAAGCTGGTCATCCTCGACGAGGTCCAACGCGCCCCGGCCCTCTTCCAGGAACTCCGTGGCATCATCGACGCCGCCCGGCGCGAAGGACAGCGCCACGGCCTCTTCCTGCTCCTCGGGCCGGCGTCGCTCGATCTCCTGCGCCAGACCACCGAGACGTTGGCCGGCCGCATCGCAGTGTGCGAGCTCGGCCCCCTCGACCCCACGGAGGTCGCGGGGGATGATCTGGAGAGACTCTGGGTCCGCGGCGGCTTCCCCGACAGCTTCCTGGCCATCGACGACGAGACGAGCGCCTTGTGGCGCGAGAGCTTCCTGCGGACCTACCTCGAGCGGGACATCCCGCAACTGGGGCCGCGGATCCCGGCCGAGACCTTGCGGCGTTTCTGGACCATGCTCGCCCACACCCAGGGCGGCCTGCTCAACGCGGCGCAGTTGGGGCGCTCCCTCGCCGTGGATGGCAAGACGGTGGCTCGGTATCTCGATCTGTTCGTCGATCTGCTGCTCGTCCGTCGGCTACCGCCGCACGTCGCCAACGTGGGCAAGCGCCTCGTGAAGTCGCCCCGCGTCTACGTCCGCGATAGCGGCCTCGTGCATGCTCTGCTCGGGATCGCGGACCGCGAGAGACTCCTCGGCCATCCGGTGGCCGGTGCGAGTTGGGAAGGTCTCGTGATCGAAAGCATCCTGAGGGTGGCACCCAGCAGCCTGCAGGCCAGCTTCTACCGCACGGCCACCGGCACCGAGATGGACCTCGTGCTGCAGTGGCCCGGAGACGAAATCTGGGCCGTCGAGGTCAAGCGCGGACTCGCCCCCAAGACCGGGCGTGGGTTCCATCTCGCTCGCGAGGATCTGAAGCCCGCCCGGACATTCGTCGTCTACTCGGGCACCGACCACTACTCACCGTCCGAAGGGGTTGACGTGATCGGACTGGCGGAGATCTGTGATTTGGTCCGGACTCGTGGCTCGGGAGCGAGCCCGAAGCGAAGGCCCTCCGCGCCGTCCGCGGACCCGACCTGCTGATGCGTTGCGCGGTGACCGTGTTCTGCGCCCTCGAGCTCGAGCGGGGCAGGGGCCGAGGTACACTGCGCCTTCGCGGGGAGGCACCCCGGTGCAGGAGCGAGAGGCCGTTCGTGACCGACCGCATGTCCGAAGCACGGTGCACGGAGCTTCGGGACGCCGTTCGAGAGAAGTACCGAACCGTCTCGCGTGAGCCGAGCGGTCAGTTCCCGTACCCCGTCGGGCGCGAGAGCGCAGTGGGTCTCGGCTACGAGGCGTCCTGGTTGGACGCCGCTCCGAGTGCTGTCGTGGACCGCTTCGTCGGCGTCGGCAATCCGCTTCGCATCCGGTGGCCTCGGCACGGGGAGAGCGTCCTGGATCTCGGATGTGGTTGCGGCCTGGACGTGTTCGTCGCCTCGCTGCTCGTGGGACCCGAGGGCCGCGCGGTCGGCGTGGACCTCACGCCCGAGATGATCGAGAGACCCGCGCGGCTGGCCGCCGGCTGGCCGCACGGGAAGGCCGAGTTCCGGGTGGGTACGATCGAGAAGCTGCCGTTCGAAGATGCCGTCTTCGACATGGTGATCTCCAACGGCGTCCTGAACCTCGTGCCGGACAAGGACGTGGCCTTCCGGGAGGCCTGCCGCGTGCTGAAGCCAGGGGGCCACTTCGTCGCCGCCGACCTCCTGGTGACGGACACCGTCCCGCCCCAGGTGCTGTCGAGCATGGACGCCTGGTCGACCTGAATCGCCGGCGCCCTGCCGGGTAGGTCCTACCTGGCCAGGCTGCGGAAGGCGGGATTCGAGGCGGCCGAGGTGCGGGAGAAGACGGGCTACAGTACGTCGAAGTACACGGAGGCCCACCACGTGGTGGCGGCCCGGCCCCGCCCGACCGCGTCCTCGCCCGGTGCCTGACGACGTTCGTCGGGGAGGGCGTCGACTCGTACCGGAGTGCGCGGTCTTGTCGCCATCGCTTCGGGGCGTGCATCTCACGGAGAGTGGGGCGGGGAGGCGGATCCCCGATTCCGGGACGTGGAGCCTTTCGGTTCGGAGAGTTCGCACACCCTCGCAAGGGGGGGGGGGCTTGCGCTCCCCATGGATGACATCTATGCCAGTGGCATGGAACGAACGACGGTCTACCTGGATCCGGAGTTGAAGCGCAAGCTGAGGGAAGCCGCGCTTCGAGCGCACGTGAGTGAAGACCACGTGATTCGGACCGCGCTGGCGAGCCACCTCGCGAAGAGGACGCCGGTCATCCTGGTGCCGGTCGGGCGATCCACGGACGGGGGCATCGCGGCTCGGGACGAAGAGGCGCTCGACGAGTTCGGGTTCGGCCGGAAGTGATCCTCGCCGACACCAGCGGACTGCTCGCGTCGCTCGACGAAGGGGAACCCCGACACGAGGAGGTGCGCGGAGCGCTCGAGGCCGACGCAGGCCGCTGCTCACCCTCGACCTGGTGCTGGCCGAAACCGACTTCCTCATCCGGTCGCGGCTCGGTTCGGGTGCGGGGAAGGCCTTTCTCGGCCAGGTCTGCGCCGGTGCGCTTCAGAGAAAACCGTTGGATTCCTCCGATCTCTCGCGCGCAGCGGAGATCCTCGAGCAGTTCGAAGACCAGGACTTCGGCTTGACGGACGCCACCCTCATGGCCGTTGCCGAGCGACTCGGTACGCCTGTGCTCACGCTGGATCGCAGACACTTCGGCGTGTTCCGGGGTCGGAAGGGCGCCGCCCTGGTGCTACTGCCCTGACTTGGACGGCACCACGCCCGCAGCGGGGACGGGCCGACCCTGGCCATGGGTATGGTGCTATGGTATCGATATGGTAAAACGCAAGGTCACCTTCACGCTCGACGAGGCCACGCTGGCCAGCCTGGCACGGTCGGCGCGTCGCTTGGATCAACCGAAGAGCCAGGTCGTGCGCGACGCCATCCGCGAGTACGGCCATCGCATCGGCAAGCTGGGCGAGGCGGAGCGGCTCCGGCTGCTGCGCGTGTTCGACGAGGTGGTTCCGCGGATCCCCGAGCGTCCCGGCGCCGAGGTCGAGAAGGAACTGCGCGCCGTCCGTGAAGCACGTCGGAGCGGAGGGGGCCGGACCCGCGCGGACGGGCAGGCATGATCCTCCTCGACACCTCTGCGCTGATCGATGCGCTGTCCGGTCCGCGCCGGTCGGCGCCTGCGCTACGCGCCGCCATCGAGGGTGGTGAGCGGATCCAGTTGCCGACGCTCGTCCTCTACGAGTGGTTGAGGGGCCCGCGTTTGCTGGAGGAACTCGAGGCACAGGAGGCGTTGTTCCCCCGCAAGGCCGCCGTGGCCTTCGGCCCCGAGGAGGCGGCGCGTGCGGCCGAACTCTACCGCATCGTGAAGCGGCCACGGCGCCGCGAGATCGACCTCGCCATCGCCGCCTGCGCGCTCTGTGCGGACGCAGAGCTCTGGACCCTGAATCTCCAGGACTTCGACGGCGTGCCCGATCTCCGCGTGCGCCTCCCGTAGCGACTTCCTCGTCCGGTCGCGCCTATCTCCCGGCGGCCTCCAGGAACGCGAGGAACGCATCGGGAGCGAGGTAGCCGTTGTGGCGCGCCAGGACCTTGCCCGTTCCATCGAGCACCCAGAGGTCGGGCACGCCGTGGACGTCGAGGTCCTTGGTGGCGTCCGGGTCCTCTTCCACGTCGACTTGGAGGAGTTCGTACGACGACAGGCGGGCGATGACCCGATCATCGGCCAGGGTCGTTGCCTCGAACCTCTTGCTGAGCCGACAGAACGGTCCGCCGAAGTCGAGGACGAGAGGGACCTGCCGGGCCTTCGCTCGTGCCAGGGCTTCGCGCAGCCTTGCCGACGTCGGATTCCGAAGCTGCTCGATCCGGTCCGCCTTCTCCGGAGTGGCGTCCAGGATCTCCGGCTCGTACCCCAGGTTCCGGATGGCGGCCAGGATCGGCGCGGTGTCAGCACCTGCCGACGTCTGGAGGGTGAACGTCTCGCTGGGGATGTCGAACTCTGCACCTTCGACCTGGGGAAGGACGCGCACGGCGTCCAGGACCGAGTTCGGTCATCCGAGTCAGGTGATCCCGAGGGACTTCACCATGCCCGCGGCACGGACGTGGAGCATCGTCCCCTGCTTCTGGGAACCCACCGTGGCGGGGTCGTCTCCGCACGCCGCGAGCATCGTGATCAGGGTGAGAAGGAGGGAGGGGAGCTTCCAGGATGTCATCGGATCTCCTCCTTCCGGCTCACCGGAGCGGGTCTGCAGGGTGTCGACGCACGAAATGCGGCGAATCGAGGGCTGCAACGGTCGGTACCTGGCTACGGGGTTCCGTCCTTTCGCCATTCTCACCGGGCGTATGGGGCGGGACCCGGCCGCGCCGCTCGGAGGGGCGGTGCACTGCCTGGCGCGGGCACTGCCTGGCGGAGTACTGCCTGGCGGAGTACCGCCTGGCGTGGAGCCACCCCGTCTGCTGGATCAGGCCGGGAACGCTTCGAGGGAGCGGAGCTCGGGGGCTTCGGCCGCGAACTTCTGCTTCAGCCGAGCCAGCACGTGGGCGACATCGGGGCCTTCGGGTTCGAGAAGCTCGAAGCCCACTAAGGTCCCGTGCTCGTCGTAGTCGGCGAGAACCCCCTCTTCGACCTCCGCCGTTCGGGCGACTGTCTCGCTCGTGAGGCGGAAGTACACAGCGCTGCCCGAAGGGTGGAACTCCAGCGCCAGCGGCGGGTTCTCCCCGTGAACCCCGATGTGAATCCGTGCATTCATGTGACTACTCATCTTGCCCCCTCACCCAGGCCGTGACAACCTCCCACAGTTCTTGCCCTCGGATACCCTCGATGACAATGTTCAGGCGGCGGCCTCCCACGGTCCGCCGACAGACCAGCCTGTTGGGATCTCGCGAAGACGGATCGATGCTCATGAGGTGGCCGAGGACTTCCTTCAGATCGGCCACGGTGATCTCGCGCAGCGCCATTCGTCGCGCGGCGTAGAAGGTGACGACGTACTTACGACCGGCGGCATCGAAGTGCTCCATACCGAGATACCGCGTGGCGGACCCAGGTGGTCACATGCCGGGGTCCTGGGGTCGGATGTCTTCCCGAGAGGATCTCCTCATCGGGCGGGCTGTGGATGGTCCCGAAGCGGTTGCTTCCTGTACGTGGGGGCTCGCCGTGCGTCTGCCGGGCTTCGGCCTTCGGGCTCGTAGCAGGGATCCGGGGCCCAGCGATCCTCTACGGAGTTTCGCCGGCGAGTGCAGGCGCGTCGCTCATCGATCTGCGAAAAGCGCGGAATTTCACCTGACCCCGATCCGTGGTTTTCGCGGAGGGGGGGCGGACGGCGGTCGCGCGCCGGAGGTGGTGGGCGAGGATCAGGCTCTGGTGGGCGAGGGTGGTGGTGAAGACGCCGTGTGTGCGCCAGCTGCGGCCGGAGGTGCGGACGCGGTCGCCGACGATGCGGATCCGACCGTACCTTCGCAGGCGCGCGAGCAGGACGTAGTCCTCCATGAAGGGGCGGTCCGGGAAGCCTCCGGCGGCGCGGAAGGTCGACGCGCTCAAGCACATCGCCTGGTCCCCGTAGGGTCGGCCGAAGAGCCTCGAGCGGACGCGGACGCCCATCTCGACGAGACGGAGCCCGAGTCCTCGGGCGTCGATTGCGAGGTCGAAGGCCGCCGCGGCAGTTCCCCGTGAAGAGAGAGCGCGGCGCGCGAGCGCGCCGTACCCGCGGGGCAGGCGCGTGTCGGCGTGGAGGAAGAGCAACAGCTCGCCGCGCGCCCGCCGGGCTCCGGCGTTCAGTTGGCGGCCGCGTGACGGCGGGCCCACGACGACCTCGGCGCCGAAGGCCCGCGCGATCTCGACCGTCCGGTCCGTGCTGCCGCCGTCGGAGACGACGATCTCGACGTCTCTTTCCGACAGGACCGAGGCCAGCGTGGCGGCGAGCTGCGCCTCCTCGTTCAGCGTGGGGACGACGACGGAGAGCCACGGGCGCTTTGTCGGTGGGGTGCCCTTCGCCGCGGCCCAGGTTCCGAGATCCTCGGGGTGGTCCACGTCGGAGAGCGCCGGCAGGAGGGAGGTCCGCAGGCCGAGGGCCTCGGCTCGTTCGAGGGTCTGCTGCAGGAGGTCGGGCGTGCTCCAGGGCATGTCCCGGAAGAGGGCGGCGTGGGCCCGGCGCAAGCCGATGAGGGTGTAGCCGCCGTCGGTGGCGGGACCCAGGACGAGGTCCGCGGACTTCAGTGCCTCGAAGGCGTTCGCGACGTAGGCGGGCGAGAGGAGGGGGCAGTCGGTTCCCACCAGCACGACGCGGCGGCAAGGTCCGGTCAACGCGGCGGCGAAGGCACGGTGCATCCTCTCTCCCAGGTCGCCGCCGCCCTGGTCCAGGATCTCCGAGCCGCGGGCGAGCCGGCGCATCCCACGCGCGGCACCCTCGCCCGTGACGCGCACCTCGACGTCGATGCCGCGTGTGCGCGCGAGGCGTCGTCGCGAAAGGCGCGGATTATCACCTGACCCCGAAGTGGCGAGGGTGATGCGGAGGAGTTCGGCGGCCAGGTGGGCCGCGCCGCGCGGGCCGAGGAGCGGGATCAGGCGGGTCTTGGTCCGCCCGGGCTCGGGGAGGCGCGCCAGGATCACGAGCCGCTGCTCCTGGCGTGGGCGCCTCGCGCGCCATGCTTCGCCGAGGATCGTTCCGATGATCTTCGTGCCGGCGCCGACCACGCCGCGCAGCGTCCCGCTGATCTTCGAGTGACCGATCCGCGGGTGGTAGCTCACGGGAACCTCGACGGCCCTCAGACCCAGGCGCGCCGCGCGCGCCTGCATCTGGACCGTCCAGCCGTAGTCCGGGTCGTCCATGCCGAGACGCTCGAGCGCGCGGCGCGTGACGGCCCGGAAGGGGCCCAGGTCGGTGTAGGCGACTCCGAAGAACGCGCGGAGCATGCGGCAGGCCAGGGCGTTTCCCAGGCGCTGGGGAAGGGTCAGGCTTCCCGGCGCGGGTCGCCCGCGGACGCGCGAGCCCACGACCAGGTCCGCCGCCCCGCTCGCGAGGGGCGCGAGCAGGCGCTCCATCTCGGCGGGCCGGTCGCTGTAGTCCGCGTCGAGGAACACGATCGCGTCCACGTCGGAGAGCGCCGCGAGGCCGGCGAGACAGGCCGAGCCGTAGCCTCGCCGCGGCTCCGCCACCACCCGCGCGCCGTGCGCGCGCGCGACCGCGGCCGTGCCGTCCGTCGATCCGTTGTCCGCGACGACGACGTCGTCCACGAACGAGGGGATGTCTCGGAGCACGTGCCCGAGGGCCGCCTCTTCGTTCAGGGCGGGGAGGACGACGCCGATGCGGAGGTTTCGAAACATGGCTCAGCAGCCCTTCGCGATCGGACGGCGTCGGGTTCTACGGAACTCGAGGCCGAGGAGGATCCAAGTCGGCACGAAGATCAGCCAGACGAGGCCGTAGTCGAACCACCCGGGAATGCCCCACTCGACGAACCGGAACCGCAGGTAGTAGAGGGGCAGCGTGACGGTCAGCAGCAGGAGCGCGAAGCTCGGGCGCAGCGCCAGCACCGGCAGGCACCAGAGGAAGTACCAGGGGTACTGCGTGGGGGAGAGCAGGAAGAGCGCCGCGACGAGCACCAACGCGCGCCGGGTCAGGTCCTGTGCGTTCTCCACGGGCCTGCGCAGCAGGAGCACCAGGAGGCCCAGGAGCAGGACGCCGAGCGCGACGCGCGCCGCGAACGCGGGGTCGGCGGGCACCACGAGCCCGGCGAGGCCCTGCAGGAGGACGAAGGCGGAGTCGTTCATCTCCCAGCCCCGCGCGTAGGCCCCGAGTCCGCTGGCGCCTTCCACGCCGTGTCGGACGAGAGGCAAGAGGAGGACGGCGGCCAGGACCGTGGCGATCGCGGCGCCCGCGAGGACGACGCGCGGGCGGAGGCCCCTCTGCCTCAGGATCAGCGGGAGCCAGAGCGCGGGCCAGAGCTTGGCCCCGATGGCGAAGCCGAGCGCCGTCGAGGCCGCCAGGATCCGCCGTCGACCCGCCCAGACGAGCGCTGCCGTAAGGAACGCGAGGAGCACCGGCTCCATGTGGAGCGAGTTGTAGACCTCCTTCACGAGCAGGGGGTTCCACCAGTAGATCGATAGCTGCCACGCGCGGTCGGGCACCGCGCCGAGACCCCGCGCGAGGAGGAGGAGCACCGCGAGGTCGAGCAGGAGCCACACCACGCGCAGGCCGAGCGGCTTGAAGGGCGCGAGGTGATGGGCGACGGCGAACGCTCCCTCCGCGACCGGCGGATAGATCGTGGCGAGGTGCGGGTGGTTCACGGCCTCCAGGACGCCTCGACCCTCGGCGACGAGCGCCTCCCATTCGGGACCTGCGGCCGAGGCGTCGTCGAGGAGCGCGGCGGGTGCGTGGAGGTACGGATCGAGGCCGCGCGCGACCACGGCGCCGTCCCAGAGGTAGCGCTGGTGGTCGTTCTCCAGGATGGGCGTGGAGAGGAAGAAGAGCAGGCGAAGCAGGAGGCCTCCGCCCACGACGACGGGAACGAGGCGAACACGCGCGGATCGACCCAGCGCGTACAGCGCCCACAGCCAGGCGACGCCGCCCAGCACCTGCCAGCCGACGAAGACCTCGATCGGTTCGTCGGCCGGTGCGTGGGGCGCCCCGAACCGGGTCGAGAGGAGGACCGTCCCGACCGCCCAGACGACGAGCAGGAGGAGGGGGAGCATGAGGGGCGGCCCGGCCCGTGCCGGCTCGTGAGAAGAGCACCCGGCGGCGTGCAGCTCGAATCCGGTGAACCAGATCCCCCCGATCGCCCGGTCAGCGCTCCAGCGAGCGGCGGATGGCCTCGCGCCGTTCGGGCGACAGCCGGAGCGGGTCGTCTCCGGGGCGGGCCGCCGGGTCGGGGTCGCCCGGCTCCCGCCGCCCGCCGAGCAGACGCTCCACGCCGCGGATCTGGCGGCCGTAGCGCCGGCACGCGCCGCACATGAGCACGTGCATCCGCAGGCTGAGGCGGGCTGCCCAGCCGAGGCGGTGGTCCATCCCCTCGGAGGTCAACCGTGTCGCTTCGGAGCAGGTCAACATGCGCGTGCGTCCTTC
>JAUXCH010000903.1 GCA_030618975.1 Planctomycetia bacterium | reverse complement strand
GGAGGAGGCCGGGGGACAGTTGGTGAAAGCGGCGGTGGAGCTCGCGCGGGACTGGCGCGGCGACCGGGTGTTGAGGCGGCTCGAGGCGGTGCTCCTGCTCGCGGATCCGGCGCACCTGCTGCTCGTGTCGGGGACGGGCGACGTGCTGTCCCCGGACGACGGGGTGCTGTACGCCGGGAGTGGGGGCACGGTGGCGGGCGCGGCGGCGCGCGCACTCGTGCGGCACTCCGACCTGGATCCCCGGGAGATCTGCGAGCAGGCGCTCACGATCGCGGCCGAGATCGACCTCTACACGAACGACCGACTCACGATCCTCGAAACGAAGGCGTAGCCATGGATGCTCCCGACCATCACCTGACCCCCACGCGCATCGTCGAGGCCCTCGATCGCCACGTCGTAGGACAGGCGAAGGCGAAGCGCGCCGTTGCCGTCGCCATTCGCAACCGGTGGCGGCGGCTGCAGCTCGGCGCCGAGCTGCGCGAGGAGGTGATGCCGCGCAACATCCTCCTGATCGGCCCGACGGGTATCGGCAAGACCGAGATCGCCCGCCGCATCGCGACCTTGATCGGCGCGCCGTTCTCGAAGGTCGAGGCGTCGAAGTACACGGAAGTGGGCTACGTCGGGCGCGACGTGGAGTCGATCGTCCGCGACCTGCTCGAGACCGCGATCGGGATGATCCGCGAGCGGTCGCGCAAGGAAGTCCAGGGGAAGGCGCGCGCAGTGGCCGAGGAGCGCGTGCTCGACGGGCTGCTGGCCACGTACACGCCTGGCGACCCGGACCTCGACCCCCTCGGCTTCGATCGGACCGACGTGACGGGTGTGGTCTCGCAGGACATGGCGACGGCGCGCGTGAAGATGCGCGAACGGCTGCGGGCGGGCGGCCTGGCGGATCGCGACGTGGAGATCCAGCAGAAGGACACGGCCTCGAACGCGCTGGGCGACATCTTCGGCAGCGCGTCCTTCGCGCAGACCGGCATCGACCTGCAGGGCATGATGGACCGGATCCACCCGCCGAAGCACCGGACGCGCCGGCTCAAGGTCTCCGAGGCGCTCGAGATCCTCACGGCGGAAGAGGCGGAGAACCTGGTCGACAAGGAGAACGTGTCGGAGGAGGCGATCGCACTCGTCGAGAACTCCGGCATCGTGTTCCTGGACGAGATCGACAAGGTGGCGATGGGGGGGAGGCAGGGTGGCGGACCCGACGTGTCCCGCGAGGGCGTCCAGCGCGACCTGCTGCCGCTCGTCGAGGGGACGACCGTGGCGACCCGCCACGGGATGGTCAAGACCGACCACATCCTCTTCATGGCGGCGGGCGCGTTCCACGTGAGCAAGCCGAGCGACCTGCTGCCGGAGCTCCAGGGCCGCTTTCCGATCCGCGTGCAGTTGGACACGCTGACCGAGCAGGACTTCGTGCGGATCCTGAAGGAGCCGCGCGGCGCCCTGACGAAGCAGTACGTGGCGCTGATGGCGGCGGAGGGCGTCGAGCTCGTGTTCACCGACGACGGCATCGCCGAGCTCGCCCGCGTGTCCGCCGAGGCGAACATGCAGCACGAGAACATCGGCGCCCGGCGTCTCGGGACGGTGATGGAGCGCGTCCTCGAGGAGGTTTCGTTCGAGGGCCCGGCGCTGAAGGGACAGTGCGTGGTCATCGACCGCGAGTACGTGCTCGAACGCGTCAAGGACCTGCTCGAGGACCGCGACCTGGGGCGTTACGTCCTCTGACGGGCGTCGTGCTCGGCAGGGCGTGGAAAAGGCGTGCGTCGCCCGCCTGCCCACGGCTACCCTCTCCGGTTCGGAACCCAAGATCATGAAAACCACCTACCGAACCCACACCTGCGGCCAGCTCCGAGCGGAGAACGACGGCGAGGACGTCGCGCTCTGCGGCTGGGTCCACACCGTGCGGAGTCAGGGCGGCGTCCTGTTCGTCCTGGTGCGCGACCGCTACGGCCTGACGCAGACCACCTTCCGCGGGGACGTGGACGCCGATCTCCTGGCCGCCGCCGAGCGCGTGCGGCCGGAGTGGGTGATCCGCGTCGAGGGCCAGGTGCGGGCGCGCCCGCCGGAAGCCGTGAATCCCAAGATGGAGACGGGCGAGATCGAGGTCGAGGCGACGAGCCTCGAGGTC
>JAUXCH010000020.1 GCA_030618975.1 Planctomycetia bacterium | reverse complement strand
CCCCGAGGCGCCCCGAAGCGGGGTAGGGTGAAGGGATGGGTACTGGGCTCGCCGCTGTCTTCGGGATCCTCCTCGCCGTCGCCACGTGCGTCGCGGCGAGCCGGTTGCCCAAGCGGTACGCGTGGCTTCCGACGACGTTCGTCGGCGTGGCGCTCGCGTTCCTCTTCTTCGAGCTCGCGCGGTTCGACCACGGCCACGAGGACGTGCTCTTCGTGCTCGGGCTCGTGGTGGCGCCCCTCGGCCTGATCCTGGCGGCGTCGCTCTGGGCTAGCCGGCGCTTCTACGGCTGGCCGAACCTCGGTCCCACTCCAGGACACGTCGCGATCCTCTGCCTGGCCGTGCTCGTCGGCGTGCTCGCCGGCACGAATCGCAAGCGCGAGGACGTCGCCGCGTCGAAGCGGACCGCCGACGCCGTGCGCGAACACGTCCTCGCGTGGCGCAGCTCGCACGACGGGCGGTGGCCGGCGCAGCTCGAAGACGCCGTGGGCCCGATGCCCGTCACGTCGCTCGGCGTGCTCGGGCCACCCTCCTACGAGTACCTCGTGACGCCCGCAAAGGCGCGGATCTCGTTCCTCGCTTCGAGCAGCCTGCGGCTCGTGCTGGATCTCGAGACCGGCACGTGGCGCGAGGAACGCCCGTGAACGCGCGACGGGAACGCCTGGCCGCGGTCCGGGTCTACGTGGTGGCGACGCCCGCGGCCCACGGGGCGTCGTGGGAGGCGGCCCTCGAGGCGGCGCTCTCGACGGGACTCGTGGGCATGGTGCAACTCCGCGAGAAGACGATGGACGACGCGGCGTACGTCGAACGCGCGCAGACCCTCCGCCGCCTCTGCGACGCGCACGGCGCGCTGTTCGTCGTGAACGACCGCGTGCACCTCGTCGAGGCGGCCGGCGCGGACGGCGTCCACGTGGGCCTCGACGACCTGCCGGTCGAGGAGGCCCGCGAGCGGCTCGGGCCGGATCTCCTCGTCGGCCTGAGTACCCACGACGAGGCGGAGGTCGCCGCCGCCGCCGGGCGCGGGGCGGATCACGTGGGCCTGGGGCCCTGCTTCCCCACGGCGACCAAGCGGCTCGACCGCGTGCCGGGCGGCGGGGACCTGGTCGCGCGCTGCCTCCCCCACGCCGGGGACCTGCCCGTGTTCCCCATCGGCGGGATCACCGCCGACAACGTCGCGGCCGTGGCGAGCGCCGGACGGGCGGCGGTCGGCGCGGGCGTGCTGGAGGCGTCCGATCCCGCGGCCAGCGTACGACGCCTCGACTCCGCGCTCCGGGGTTCCGGATCCAGGGGAGCGGAAACCCCCCGTTCGTGATTATCTAGGGAGCGACATGCGACTCTTCCGCCTCCCCACGTGCCTCGGGCTGCTGCTCCTCCTCCTCCTGCCGCTGTTCCTGCCGCCGGATCTCGCCGTCGCCGAGGGCGAGGGCGAAGCTCCCGGGCTCCTCCTCAGCCGCGCGCGCGACAAGGAGATCGACCAGCGCAACTACGACCAGGCGCTCGCGCTGTACCGCGAGCTCCTCGAGCAGCCGGAGCTCGACGCGCCGGTCCGCGGCGCCGCCCTCCTCGGCGTCGGACGCTGCCTCCAGGCACTGAGTCGCCTCGACGAGGCCGAACAGGTCTGGGAGCAGATCTCGAAGGACGTCTCGCTCCCCGTCGACGCACGCGAGAAGGCCGGGGAGGCGCTCAACGAGCTGCGCGTAGCGCGGACAGGCGGCGACCCGGAGGTGGCCGCGGCCGAGGAGCAGCGTCGCCGGGAGCGCGAGCGCCAGGCGCGTGCGACCGAGCTCGTCGACGAGGCGCGGCGCGCGCGCGACGAGGGGCGGTACGAGCTCGCGTACCAGACGTGCCAGGAAGCGCTCGAGTGGGATCCGAAGAACGGCGAGGCCTCGACGCTCCTGACCGAGATCCGGGAGGCCATGCCCGACCGCGCGCAGTTGCTGCGCACGCTGATGAAGTTCGCGAACACGACGCGCGTGCAGGCATTCCTCCGGCTCAAGAGTCGCTTCGAGAAGCTCGAGCGCACATCGCGGAACCACTTCAAGGCGGAGGACTACGCGCAGGCCGACGAAACGTTTCGCGAGGCCATCGCGCTGATCGACCGCAGCGAGTTCTTCATCGACCTCCGGGACGAGCGCATGCACGCCATCCAGTGGCTGAGGCAGACGATCGAGAAGGCCGCGGAGAAGGGCATCGCCCTGGGCGAGGTTCCGTCCGTTCCGGATCCGGCCGCGGTCGCTCCGAGCTTCAGGCGCCGCTTCTACGACCTGCTGAGCGAGGTGTTCACGGCGAGACCGGGCGAGGAGGATCCGCTCGTCCTCTACGCCATGCTGCCCGCGCCGATCCCGCCCGGCACCGCCGAACAGGGGCTCGCGACACGCGGGCTCCCCAAGGGCATCGGGGCCCGCCGCTCGGAGGGCGGGATCTCCCGCGCGGCTTGGGCGGAGCGCTGGATCCGCGCCCACATCGGCACCGGTTGGTCCGCGGCGATGGCTGGGGGGCGGATCGGCGGGCCGCCACGGATCCTCGACCGCTTCGGCGACATGCTGATCGTGCAGCACAGCCCGGCGGTCCACGCGAAGGTCGGCGACCTCGTCGACGACTTCCCCGCCGCGCCTGCGCCCGTGGCGGTCGACGTGGCGTTGATCGCCGCGACGACGCCGGGTGGCACGCGCCTGGCCCACCGTCTCGACGTGCGGGCGGGCCCGCGCGAGGAAGGCGAGGTCCTGCTGACCTCGACCCACCTGGTCGAACAGTGCCTGCCGCTGATCGCGAACCTCGAGGGGATCGACGTTCTCGGGACCGCACGCCTCACGCTGGGTGGCCTGCCGTCGGCGACGCTCGAGATCACCGAGCACGTCGACAAGCACCCGGTGTACGCGGGTCTGCCCCCGCCCCGCCTCATCCTCTCGCCGGAGCACGCACAGTACGGCCTGTGGCTCGGTCTCTACGCCGAGGACCTCACGAACGCCGAGGGCGCCAGGCGCGCGGCGCTGGGGCTCAGGGCGGTGACGCGCGTGCCGAAGGGCTCGATCGTGGTTCGCAAGCAGAACGCGGGCGGGAACATGATGCGCATCCCGCGTCCGATGGCCGAGCAGCGTCTGAAGGTCGACCGGATCGTGCCGCATACGGGCACGCTGATCGTGCAGGGGCTTTCCAACCCGTTTCCCGGCAGCGCGGTGACGCACCCCGGGCTCATCCTGCTGCTGGGCGTACGCCCCACCGGCGGCCGCGGTGCGGCCGCACCGGCTCCGGATCCGCCCCGAGTGGTGCGCCCCACGCGCGAGGGCACTCTCGCGGAGGAGCGGGAGTACGACCTCGGCCCGCTCGCGAACGAGGTCCTGGACGCACACCTCGACCAGGACTGGCCTAGGAAGGTCGCGAGCGCGCCGGTCCCCGCGGCGACGCTTCGGCATGCGCGGGAGTCGTACCTCGCGAGCGGCCTGGCTTCGCAGTGGTCCCGGCTGGCGGCACCCACCGAGGAGGGTCCCGTGACGGTGCGCGGTCGCGTCGCGGCGGCACGGCTCACGCCGCCGCGCCACGAGATGCTCCAGCGGGCCGTCGAGGCCTTCCGCGCCCGCGAGACCCACCTGTACGAGGTGGAGGTACTGGGCTCCGAGACGACGGAGCAGGGCATCGCAGAGTGGATCGCGGCGTCGGGC
This sequence comes from Planctomycetia bacterium, assembly GCA_030618975.1. GTDB lineage: Bacteria > Planctomycetota > PLA2 > PLA2 > JAEUHO01 > JAUXCH01. The sequence continues at coordinate 13,913 of JAUXCH010000020.1, read as the reverse complement.
GCCCAGGACTACGCGCCCGGGACGTGGCGGGTCGCGACGGCGGCCGGCGTGCAGGCGCTCGAGCAGCGGATCCGCGCGCCCGTGACCGGGTCCAACCTCTACGTGCTGCAGTCGAGGCTGTTCGCGCGCGCTACGCAGAAGGTGGCGGCGAGCAACCTGCACGCCGTGACCATCGTGGAGGACCTCCGGTTCTGGCGGCATACCGACGGGACGACGCAGCGCCTGATCCCGGTGCTCGGCACGGCGGAGGAAGGACTCGTAGTGCTCGTTCGGCCCGGGCTGGAGGCCGACGGGAGGCGTCTGGTGACGGTCGACGCGCAGGCCGCGCGACTGAGGGTCCTCGAGTCGATGCGGCTCCCCGCGGTGGAGCTCGAGTCGGCGACGATCACCGTGCCGCGGCACCATCCGTCGCAGCGCAAGCTGGCCGCGGCTCCGCTCGGAGACGGCGAGGCCCTGCTGCTCTCGATGCCCGCGCCGGAAGGGGCGGGGCGGGTGGTCGTGGTCATGGTGCGGGTGCGGCTGCTTCTGTAGCCGCACGCGAGCTCACGCGTCTCGACACCCACCACAGCGCGCAGGCAGCCGCGCCACCGTCGAGCAGCACGTCCGCGACGTCGCCGGACCGGGTCTCGACGACGAGCCCTTGCAGCGTCTCGTCGACGATCGCGAGAGCGAGGGCGAGCAGGAGCGCCAGCCTCGCCGGGCGGCGGCGCGAGGGACGCGCGGCCCACAGGACCAGGAGGGCGAAGAGAGCGTAGGCCGAGGCGTGACCCGCGGCGCGGAAGGCTCCGTGGAGGAACGCGACCGCGGAGGGACCGAGGCCGAGCCAGGCGAAGAGGGGCCCGAGCACGGCGCTCGTGTTCTCGCCGGAGCCGAGATCCGTCGCCATCGAGAGGATGAAGGCCGCCCACAGGGCCGGCAGGATCCAGCGGGGGGGACGGCCGCGAGTCGTCACGATCACCTCGCGGACTCGAACCACTCGTGCAAGCACGACTCGGAGACCCCGAACAGCACGTGGAGCTCCTCGACGGGTTCGGGGCCCATGCGCCGGTAGGAGTGGCCCTCGGCGGTGAGGATCTCCATGCGTCCCGGTTGTTCCGTGTAGCGGCGGATCTCGTCGTCGATGCGGCGGGCCAGGCAGAGCGACGGCCGCCGGCCCTTGTAGAACGACGCGACCCAGGCCTGGCGGAACCGGTGAGGCGGCGTGGGGAGGGGGACGAGCGTGTAGATGGGTCGCGGGTCGGGCGCGCCGGGCAGGGCCATCGTGACGGTGAGGTTCCTCCCGGGCCCGGGCTCGAGCCGCAGCGTACCCAGCGGGTCCTGGAGGGCGCCGCCCGGCCGGATCGCCAACGGTCCGCCGAGAAGGAGGGCGGGGTCGTAGAGCCACGCGCCGTCCTCGGCGTAGGCGACGACCGCGGCGTGCATCTGCTCGGTGACGAGATTGCGTCCCAGCGTGCAGTGTGCGTTGGTCCCGATGCCGCGCAGCAGGTCGCGCAGGGCGTAGGAGAGCGAAAAGCTCGTACCTCCGAGACCGTCCTTTCGGTTCTCGCGCAAGAGGCGGTCGGTGGCGCGCGGCCAGGCGTCCGGGTCGTCGGGCCGTTCGCAGCAGGAGCGGTGGTTCGACAGGGTCTCGTAGGGGATCCGCCGGAGGAATCGCCGGTAGATCCGGTCCATCCGCCCGCGCGGCGGGAGGAGACGCAGGTCCTGGACGTCGACCTCGAGCAGGCCGAGGCGGTGCCGCGTGATCGCGTCGACGCCGTGGCAGGTCCTCTCCGGCCGACGGCGCCCATCGCCCTCGTCGGAGCCCGAAACCGTGTCTCGTCCGCTCATTGGCTCGTGGATGACCGACCGCTTCTCCGTCGTTGCGCCCGGGGTCCCGGCCGCCGCGCGCGTCCCGCTTGCGCTCCCATCCTACTCCGCGGCAGCCTCACCGTCGGATGCCTCGCCGTCGGATGCCAGCGTGCAGAGGGCCCCGATGCGTCCGAGACCGATCCGGTCGAGCAGAGCGGGCAGGAACCGCCAGGTGAGCCAGGCGAACAGGGCGCCCAGGACGATCCCGGCCAACACGTCGGAAGGCCAGTGCTTGCCCGCGTAGACGCGACCGACCGCCGCGACGACGCCGTACACGAGGGCCACCCAGCCCACGGGCCGCCAGACAAGGAGCAGCGAGGTGACCAGGACGCCGATCGAGAGCCCATGGCGGCTCGGGAAGGACGGACTGATCGCGCGATGCATGCGGAGCGCCAGCGCGTCCGGATGCGCGGCGCACGCGGCGAGTTCCTCCGGCGTCTCCAGCACCACGTCGTACGCCTGCGGCGGACGCGGCCGGTCGACGGTCGCCCACAACAGGTCCGCGAGCAGCATCGCGAGCCCCATGGCGACGCCGGCGGTGAGCAGCAGGCGCAGCCCGCGCCGGGGGCGAAAGACGATGAGGACGACCACGAGCACGCCCATCAGCACGGCGGCGAGCGTCTGCGACTGGACGCCGAGGAAGATGGGATCGAGCCAGGGGTGATGGAGCTTGCACGTCACGCAGTGGACGATGTCGCGCTCCATGCCGTCCCACCAGGAGACGAAGTCGGCCAGGAGGGGCGAGGCGAGCCAGGTCACGCCGGAAGGGTACGGGACGAGCGGCGGGGACGCACGTCAGGCATCCACCCGTTCATCCGTCCACCCCCTGGACGGGGTCGACCGTCTCATCCCGGGTCCCTCCTGGTTCGCGGTTCGTGGTTCGTGGTTCGTGGAGGACCCGCGGGGAGCACGGTTTTCTGCCTGATGACCCCGCAGCGTGGTCCCCGAAGCGTGGTGACCCCGAAGTGGGGTCAGGCGGGAAAGCGCACCCGCACCGTGGTCCCCTTGCCCACCTCGCTCTCGAGCCCGACGGTGGCGCCGTGCGCCTGGGCGTAGCGCTTCACGAGCGCGAGCCCGATGCCCACGCCGGGCGACGTGCGCGTCATCTCGTCGCCGGCCCGCTGGAAGGGCTCGAAGAGGCGGCGCTGCGCCTTGGCCTCGATCCCCACGCCGCGGTCGGCGATCTCCAGCACGGCGTGCTCGCCGTCGCGCCCGACGCGGACGGAGACGGACTTCGTCGGCGCGTTCTCGCTGTACTTGATCGCGTTGTCCAGGAGGTTGAGCACGAGAGGCTTGAGGATTCGGGCGTCGAACCGTACCTGGGGCAGGTCCTCGTCGGCCTCGAACCGGAGGTCCACGCCCGACTGCTCCGCCCGCGACTCGACGAGCGTGACGGCCTCCCGGACGGCGCTCGCGAGGTCCCCGGGCCGGAGATCGGCGCTCGCCATGCCGCGCTCCCAGGCCGTGAAGTCGAGCACCTGGTCCACGAGGTGGCCGAGCCGCTCGCTCTCCTCGCCGATGCGCGTGGCGTAGCGGACCGCGCTGTCTGCGTCGGCGACCCAACCTTCCTTCAGCATGTCGGCGTACATGCGGATCCCGGTGAGCGGAGTCTTCAACTCGTGCGTGACCGCGGCGAGGAAGTCCTCCTTGCGGCGGGCGAGGGCGATCTCGCGGCGCAGTCCTCCGGTCAGCACGACGAAACCGACGACGACGACCACCACCACCCCCGCCAGCAGCCAGAAGAACCGCGCGCGCGCGTCCGCGCCGGCGCCGTCGAGGGCCTCCTGGTCCGGGAGGGCGGCGAGCGTGAGCGTGCCGAAGGGGTCGATCGCCGCCACCTCGGGGCCCGAGAGCCGTTTCACGTCGAGGAGGTCGAAGAGGGAGGCCGTGGTGGCAAAGGGCGCGTCGTGGACTTCGGACCAGACCTTGTCCGCCCGGCACACGCGCGCGTTGCCGACCTTCTCCCAGGCCGTGGGGAACGAGCGGCCGGGGTCGAGCGCGTAGCCCTGCAGCAGCCAGCGGTCGCGGTGGACTTCGCGGCGCTCGGCGTGCGTGGCGGGGATCCAGACGAGCCGCCAGGCCACGAGTGGGATGCCGTCCGCGTAGACGCGGGCCACATAGCGGAAGGCGCCGTAGCGGACCGGTACGGGCTCCTCGCCGACGCGCGCGAGGAAGTTCGCGAGATAGGGCGTGGGCGCTGCCCGGTTCGCGCCGGCTCGCGCCTCTCCCTGCTGCTGCCGCACGATCTGGAACTCTTCGTAGAGCTGCCCCCGCTCCTCGTTGGCCTGGACCACCCGCAACGGGTGGTCGACGCGCCGGGCGAGCAGGTGGTCGGCGCCCGAGGCGGCCTCCGCGAGCCGCATGCGCAGGTACGCGGCGTAGCTGAGGATCCCGTCCTCCCGCGTCAGGCCCTGCTCCAGCGCCGCGGGCTCGGGCGCGAACGCCTCGGGACGCTCGGGGACCCCCTTGGCGCCCAGCTCCCACTGGAACCAGCCGAGGATGCGCGGGTCCTCGGCGACCTTGAGTAGCGGGCTGGGTTGGAAGTCGAGCTGCTGGAACGTGGTCTCCTCGGGCGCGTAGAGCCGCTGGTACTGGAAGTACGGACGCTCCATCTCGCGCGCCTCGATCGCCCACACGTCGTCGGCGAGGGCGTCCACGCGGCGTCCCACGACCTCCTTGGCCTCCGCGGCCGCCTCGCGCTCGGCGAGGGAGTGCTCGCGCAGGACGCTCGTCCAGCCGAGCAGGCCGAAGGCCAGGGCCGGCAGCAGCAGGAGCAGGGCGAAGAGCAGGAAGGGCCTCCGGCCCAGGCCTCGACGCCGGCGTCGGCTCGCGATCGGGCTCATCTCAGGTCGTTTCACCGCCCCACCGGTAGCCCTTGCCGCGCACCGTCTCGACGATGACGGGCGCAGCCGGATCCCGCTCGATCTTCCGGCGGAGGGCGGCGAGCGTGTTGTCCACGGTCCGCGTCTGCACGTTCGCCGTCGGGTACTCCCAGACCTCGAGCAGGAACTCGTCGCGGGTGACGACGTTGCCGCGCTTCTGGTGCAGGTGCGCGAGGATCTCGCCCTCGCGCGGCGTCAGGGGGATCACCTCGTCGCCGCGCGTGGCGGTCAGCCGCCCCAGGTCGAAGTGCAAACCGTCGGCCTCGAACGTCTCGCCGTCACCGCGGTCCATGCGGGCACGACGGACCTGGGCGGCCACGCGCGCGACGAGCTCCGCGATCGCGAAGGGCTTCGTGACGTAGTCGTCCGCCCCGAGCTCGAGGCCCCGCACGCGGTCCTCCTCGGCGCCCTTGGCCGTCAGGATGATCGTGGGTGTCTTGTTGTCCTCGCCGCGCAAGGCCTCGATCACCTCGAAGCCGCTCAGGTGCGGGAGCATGATGTCGAGCAGCATCACGTCGTAGTGACCGCGGCGGGCCTTGTGGAGGCCGTCGCGCCCGTCGGGCGCGATGTCGCACTCGTAGCCCTGGAAGCCGAGGGCTTCCGCGAGGCCCTGGGCGAGGACGGGTTCGTCCTCGACGATGAGAACTCGGGGAGAAGAAGAGGTCACGGCGCGCTCCGTCAGTCCACGATCCGGAGCACCCGGCCCTGGATCTCGAGCACCAGCGTACCCGCCTGGGCCAGCCGGGCGTTCTCCTCGGTCGTCGTGGTGCGGATCAGCGCGTAGAACCGGGGCGACCACCGCTGTACCGTCTCGTGGACGTCGTGCATGTCGGCCACGTTCGCGTCGACCCAACCGACGGAGCGGCGATAGAAGGTGCGGTTGCCCTGCTGGCGCTGTCCCGTCACCCTCTGCACGCGGACGTCCCGCCCACCTTCGTCGGCGAGGAACAACTCCTGCTCCGCGGGGGCGGGGGCTCGAGAGGCGCCGCGCCGAAAGACCTGGTTCGCGGACTGGGCGAAACCGGCCGCACCGACCTCCTTCCCGGCCAGGGCGTCGAGCAGACGGCTCGTACGGCGCACGTTCTCCGCGATCCGCGTGTGGTCCACGCGGTCGTCGGCGAGGAACGCGGTATACTCCGTCAGGATCCCGAACCGGGTGGAGAGCCGGACGATCTCGTCGACCAGTTCCTTGTCCGCGCGCTTCGAGAGGCGAATCGCATCGATCAGCTCGCCGATGCGCCGCAGGGCCCACACGCGCGCGGGGAAGTCGCTCGCCAGGCCCTCGCCCCTCCGGCCGGCGTTCACGACGTAGTGGTACTCACGCGTGACGCGTCCGTCGACGCCGGAGAGAACGCTCTCGACGCGCCCGCCGCGAGCATATCGGCCCGCCAACGCGACCTGACCGCCCCGGAACAGGTCGGGGATCGTGCCGGGCAGGACCTCGCTGATGCGCATGCCCTGCGCCTGGAAGGAGAGGTCGGCGAGCACGGGGTAGCGGAGCTTCTCGTAGAGCGCCGCCACCTTGGGTTCCACGTCCTCGTCGGGGCGCACGAACGACGGCGCGCCGTGATTCTCCAGGGCCAACCTGTCGAGCAGGACCGTGTTGACGTCCACGCCGACGCCGAACACGAAGATGCGTGTGCGCCCCTCGGAGTTTGCGGCGTCGACGGCCTTCAGGATCCTGTTCGTGTCGGTCAAGCCGACGGTCGGACGGCCGTCCGTGAGGAAGAGGATGACCGAGGCCATGCCGTCGGAACGGGACCCGGCGAGGGCGGTGACCAGGGCATCCTTGATGTTCGTGCCGCCCTCCGCGCGCAGCTCCGCGACGAACGCGAAGGCCTCCCGGCGGCGCGCGTCCGTGACCGGCTGCACCTTCTCCCAGAGCGGGAGGACCGCCGTGTGGTAGGCGATCACGTTGAAGAGGTCGCCCGGGTTCAGGCCACCGATCACCTGGCGCAACGCGGCGCGGGCTTGCTCGATCTTGTCGCCGGCCATGGAGCCCGACGTGTCCACCACGAGGGTGACCTGCTTGGGGCGGGCCGCCGCCCGCTTCCCCCCCACCACCGGCGAGGCGAGGAACAGGAAGTAGCCGCGGTCCTCGTCGGAGGGCCACCAGGTCAGAAGGCTTGCGCCGATGGGGTTGTGCGTCGTGCTCCAGTACACGAGGAAGTCGCGGTCGGGCGTCGTGCGCGTGGCCTCGTAGGAGATCCGCGCCTTGTTCGGAGAGGGACGCGACACGGCGACGTCGTGACTCGGGCTGTAGATGGGGCCGAGCGGTGCTTCGGTCTCGAGGTCGATGCTGACGACGACCTCCGCGAGCGGTCGCGCGGAGAACTTCTCGGTGTTGAGCGGATAGAGGTACTCGACGGTTCCACCGTTCGCCTGCAGGAGCTGGTCGTACTTGAGCACGACACGGCGCCGACCGCCGGCCGGAATCGGGAACACGCGGACGCGGAAGAAGTCGTTGCCGAGGTACTCGAGGAGCGCCGGGTCCTTCTGACGCCTCACGATCTCCTCGAAGATGCGCCGCGCCTCCTGCGCGCGCAGGATCCGTCCCTCGAGAGCCCTGCCGTTCTCGAAGAGCGTCAGGGAAGACACCATGGCCCCCTTCGGAAGCGGGAACACGTACTCGGTCTCGAGTCTCGTCGCGCCGAGGTTCACGAACTCCTGGTCGACCGTGACCTGCGCGTGCGGACCGCGCACCACCACCTCGACGCGGTGGTAGCTGACGGCCCACTGCCCGCGCACGGGCTGGCGGGGGCGCGTCGGGATCAGGAACCCGTCCGCGCGGGCCGACGCCGCGCACGTGACGAACCCGAACACGAGCGCGAACATCGTGAGCACGAGGACGGGGAGGGGGCTTCGGGAGACGGAAGGGAGGGGAAGTCGCATGGGGGATCTCCGGCGCATCCTGTGTACCGCCTTGGATCCGCGGGAGGGGCAAAAGTTCTGCAATTCGCGTACATAGCGCGACTTGCAGGGATCCCCGGCCCGGCATTCAGAGCACGCGGCCGCCCCGGACCTCGAGGAGGAAGGTGACCGGACCGTCGTTCACCAGGTCGACCTGCATGAGCGCCGCGAAGCGGCCCGTGGCAACCTCGAGGCCGTGGCCTGCGAGCCCCTTCACGACCGCGAGGTAGAGCGCCTCGGCACGCTCCGGATCCTCGGCCTTGTCGAAGCCGGGCCGGTTCCCCTTCCGCAGGCTGCCCGCGAGCGTGAACTGGCTCACGACGAGGCAGGCGCCGCCGACGTCGTGGAGGGTCTGGTCCATCGGCGTGCGCCCGGGGAAGATCCTCAGCGCCGCCACCTTGCGCGCCGTGGCGGCCGCGTCTTCCCCGTCGTCGCCCTTCTCGACGCCGACGAGCAGGACGACGCCGCGACCGATCCTCCCCACCACCTCGCCGTCGACACGGACCTCGGCGCGGGACACGCGTTGCAGGAGGGTCTTCACGGCCGGTCGTCCTCCGAGTCGGCGTGTATCGTACGCCACGCCATGCGCGACGAGATCGAGAGCACCGAGTACGAGGGCCTCTTCCCGGTCCTCTACGACCTGCTGCACCCTTCCGCCCCCGAGGCCGACGCGTACGCCCGGCTCGCACGGGAGCGGGACGGCGACCTCCTGGAGCTCGGGTGCGGGACGGGCCGCCTGGTGGTTCCGCTCGCCCGGGCGGGGATCGAGGTCTGGGGCCTCGACCTCTACCGCGACATGCTCGACGCCTGTCGCGCGAAGCTGGAGAGGGAGTCCCCGTCGGTACGGGAGCGCGTCACTCTCGTCGAGGGGGACACCCGCACCTTCACGCTGCCCCGGACCTTCCCGCTGATCACGGCACCGTGCAACTTCCTCGACAACCTGCTCGGCGCCGACGACCTGCTGCAGACCTTTCGCTCTGCGGCCCGGCACCTGGCAGACGACGGCCTGTTCGTCGTCGACTCCAGCGCGCCCGACCTGCCCGCGATGGTCGCGGCCGACGGGCAGGAGCAGGTCGGCGAGTTCACGCACCCGGACACCGGACGCCGACTCGTCAGCCGCTTCACGCCGCGCTTCGATTTCGTGCGCCAGATCGAGACCGACGACATCACGCTCGAGGAGCTCGAGGGCGACGTGGTCGTCCGGCGCGCCCGGACCACCATGACGGTGACGTGGCACCACCCGCGGGAGATCGAGGCGGCCCTGGGCGCCGCCGGACTCGAAGCGGTAGGGACCTACGGATCGGTCGACCGCAGGCCCATGCGGGCCCGCGGCGGCGACATGGTCCACTTCGCCCGGCGCGCCCGCCCCTGACCGTCCGTGCATCCTGTCCCGACGTGCCGAACGTCGTGCTCGCCCCCCACCTCCGCCGCTTCCTCGATCTGCCGGATCGGATCGAAGCGGAGGGAAGAACGGCGGTGGAGGCCGTGACGGCCTGCCCACCGTGTCCTCCGTCCGGCTTGCGTGATCGGCCATGAGGGGACCGCCGGAACGGATCGTGTGCCTGACGGAGGAGCCCACGGAGATCCTCTACCTGCTGGGCGAGGGGCACCGCATCGTCGGGATCAGCGCCTACACCGTCCGGCCCCCGGAGGCCCGGCGCGACAAGCCGGTGGTGTCCGCATTCGTCGACGGCAGCGTCGAGAAGATCAAGTCGCTCGCGCCGGACCTGGTGATCGGGTTCTCCGACGTGCAGGCGGACCTCGCGGCGAAGCTGATCCGCGAGAACCTGCAGGTGCTGATCCTGAACCAGCACTCGATACGGGAGATCCTCGACGTGATCCTCCTGCTCGGGCGGATCGTGGGGCGGGAGGAGAGCGCGCGGGCGCTCGTAGGGGGCTACGAGGCCCGCCTCGACGCGGCACGCAGGCGGACGGCCGCCGCCGCGTCGAGGCCGCGCGTGTACTTCGAGGAGTGGCCGGACCCGCTGCTCTGCGGCGGCGGCTGGGTGAGCGAGCTGGTGGAGGTCGCCGGCGGCGAGGACGTGTTCGCCGATCGCGCGGGCGGCCGCAAGGCGCAGGACCGCGTCGTCTCGAGCGAGGAGGTGATCGAGCGCGCGCCCCAGGTGATGCTCGCCTCGTGGTGCGGAAAGCCCTTCGAGCCCGGCGTACCGCCGGGCCGCGAGGGCTGGGACGCCGTGCCCGCGATCCGCGACGGCCGGGTGCACGAGATCGACTCGTCGATCATCCTCCAGCCCGGCCCGGGCGCCCTGACGCAGGGCCTCGACGCCCTGGAAGCGATCCTCGGCGCGTAAACCCGAGAGGCCGGGTAGCCTCGTGGGCATGGCGCGCCTCTGGCCCCTGCTCCTCGTCCTCGCGGCGATCGGCGCGATCGCCTTCCTTTTCCTGGGCGGCGACGAGGGCGGGCTCCTCGGCGACGCGGCCGACCACGCGGACGAGGAGGACCACGTCCCGCCGGAGCTCCGGGGGCACGCCAGGGGCGAGGGCTGGCGGAATCCCACCGAGCGACCGCCGGCGTCCGAGCGGACCGAGCCGCCGCCCGATGCGGCGTCGTCCGACGAACAGGTCGTGTTCCTGGAGGGCGTCGTCCTCGACGCGGAGACGGAGAAGCCCCTGAAGGGGGCGAGGGTCTGGCTGCTGCCGCCCGAGGTGCCCTGTCCGCGCCTGGCGGACGTGCCCGCCCCCGTCCGGGGGGGCGGATGGCCGGCCCAGACCACCGATCCCGCGGGCCGCTTCCGGTTCCGGGCAGCGCCCGACGAGGCGCCCGGCACCGGCAGGATCGACGTGTTCGCCAAACTCCAGGGGTACGTCCTCGGCGTCGCTTGTGCAGCCGCGATCCCCGGTGAGACCACGTTGCGTCTGGAGCGGGGCCTGACCCTCGAGGGGCGCGTGCGCGCACCGGACGGTCACGCGGTGCAAAACGCCACCGTGCGAGCCCGCCCCGGCCCGGAGACGCCTGCCACCCCCGGACACGGCACCGTCGGCCCGCAGCACGGCGAGACCGACGAGCAGGGCCACTTCACACTCGACGGCCTCCTGCCCGGCGAACTCCTCGTCGACGTGGAGCACTACCAGTACATGCCGAAGACCGTCGGCCCCCACGACCCGAAGGACGCCGAGAAGCTCGAGATCACGCTCACAGCGGCGCTTCGCGCCACGTTCAAGGTCCGTACGGACGACGGCCGCGATCCCGAGCATCCGACCCTGGTCTGGAAGACCACCGGGGCGAATCCCCGATCCGAGGTGATGCTGCTCGCGGTCGCCGCGTCGCCAGGCACGCGCCCTCTCGATGCGGCCGCCCCGCTCGGCGAGATGACGAGCGAACCCGTCCGCCTGCCGTGCGACGCGCGGTCCGTCGTGCTCCAGATCAAGGCCGACGGCTACGCGACCTGGACCTCCGAGCCGCTGCGTCTTCCGCCCGAAGGCGGAGAGGAGACGTTCGAGATCACGTTGACCGGCGACCTCGGCACGGGCTCGGCGAAGATCGCGCTGGAGGACGACGCCGGCGAGAAGGTGAACGTGGCACAGGCCGGCGTCGAGGTGGCCCTGATGCGATTGACGCCCGGCACGGTCTCGTCGGCGTACGTCCTCGAGCAGCGCGAAGACGTGCGCATCACCGACCTGCCCGCCGGCCTCTACCGCGTGCTGCTGCTGAGCGCCCACTTCGCGCCGGTGGAGACCGACCTGACCATCGACGTCGGACAGGAGGCCGAGACGCTCCTGCGCGTGCGACCGCCCGCCAAGGTGAAGGTGCGCTTCCTCGCGAGCGAACCGACCACCGTCCGCTTCCGGCTGACGCAGGGCGGAGAGGTGGTCCACGTCATTCCCGAGGGCTCCTTCTCCCGCGGCACGGACGAGGAGACGGGGGAGCCGGTGCTCTCCGCCGGCAGCGAAGGCCTCGTGCTCTCCGGCCTCGCGGCAGGCACCTACACCGTCGAGGTGCTGAGCGAGGAGCATGTCGCTCCCCCCACGGTCGTCCACCTCTTCGAGGGCGACACGGTGGAGACGGAGATCCACGTCCGCCGCCGCTAATACCTCAGGGCAGCAATTCAGGGTCAGGCACTTCCTTGCGCACTTGCCTGCACTCGCGCGGGGCCCCGCGACGCCAGGCGGCATGCAGCTACACGCGGTCGACGGCGCGGGATGCGTCACGCACATCGGCTCCGAACGCAATGGCGAGAGCCCGGTGCGCCGACCGCGCAGCGAGTTGCAGGTAGGGCTCCTCCACGACGAGTGCAGCATGGTGCGCCGCGATGCGCGTGCGGACACAGCTCGTGCTCACACCGATCAGGCTCCCTGCCGACTCGAGCGTGCGACCCGCGAGATCCCGTAGCAACCCTGCCTGGACGAGAGGCATGACGTCACGGAGGCGTGATCCGCGCCACCGCATCCTCACCTCTCCCTCTTCCTCACGAATCCGTTCGACGGCCTTGAGGACGCTCGCAGAGTCCACCAGGGGGAACGGCTTGGAGATCGGTGTGTCCCGCTTCACCCGCTGCCGCAGCCACTCGCCCAGCGCTTCGGGCTGCATGTGGATCAGCGAATCGAGGTCGTCCGTCTCGACGAGATGCCCTGCGATACGGCTCTCCACGAGGTCGTCGCCGGCGGGATCTCGTACACCGATGCGAAACACGGTACGGTACGCGCTCACGCGATCCTCTCCACGCGCCAGCCTGGTTTCGAGGAATCGATCGACAACGTCCCGCGCGAGCCAGCGAGGACGGCACCCCGGCCGTGCATGGTAAAACGCGCTGCACCAGTACAGCTGCAGGGGGTCCTTGGGCTTCCTGGTCTTGATCGGATTCCGGTCGATGTAGCGGATCAGGGCGAACAGGTAGACCACGCTCAGCACCGGGTACGAGTGGAAACGGCCTCCGAACACGTGTCCCACGTGCTCGTGGGTGCAGTTGAAGTACCCGGCAAAGCGTCCCTGGATCCACTGCATGGTCGCAGAGATGTCGCCGTCCACGCTCTCCACCAGCAGGTGGAAGTGATTCGGCATGAGACAGAATGCGTGCAACCGAATGCGCCCGGCTCGGACCGCGCACGCGAGAAGGGCCAGGAAGAAGCGGTAGTCCGCTGGGCGGGAGAAGATCTCCTGTCGATCCTGCCCACGATTGAGCAGGTGGTGCAGGCGTCCGGGTTTGTCGCATCGGGGTCGTCTCGGCATGGAGTACCTCCACCCCGACACCGCACGACAGGCGCGACCGGTCACACCATCGCTGCAGATTTTGTTCCGGTCCCGGGATTCTCCCCATCCCGTGGGGCGGCGAGAGCCGCAGGAGTGCAAGAAAGTGCCTGACCCTGATGTGCGCTGATGTGCGCCCCCCCCCTCTATACCTTCCGAGGTGTCGGGGGCGGGCGGAGGAGGGACAGGAGCAACCCGCCCAGGGCGACGATCCACAGCAACGCGGGGAAGTGATAACCGAAACGCACGTAGACGGTCGGCCCGCGCTCCACCAGCGGCACCTGCCGAACCAGCACGCCTTCCTCGCCGACGCCGAGACGCGCCTCGACGTCGCCGGTCGCGCTGACAAACGCGCTGATGCCCGTGTTGGTCGCGCGGATCATCGGCGCGCGATGTTCCACGCAGCGGAAGCGCGTGAAGTTCAGGTGCTGGTGCGGCTCCCACGTGTCGCCGAACCAGGAGTCGTTCGTGAGGCTCACGAGCACGTCGGGCCGCTTCTCCGCCACGCTCTCGCGCACGTAGTCGGCCAGGATGCCCTCGTAGCAGAGGAAGGGCGCCAGCGTGAGTCCACGCGTCTCCAGCATCGGCTGCGGCATGTCGCCGACGAGCATCTTGAAGTTCTGCGGAAGGTAGTCGTCGGGCAGCCCCAGCGGCATCTTCTCGCCGAAGGGGATCAGGAACACCTTCCGGTACGTCGTCCACGGAGCGTGCATGTCGCCGGGCTGGCGCAGCGCCGCGACGTTGTAGCGACTCCTGAGCGTCTTGCCCGTGACCACGTCGCGGCGGCCCGTGATGCCCTCGTACAGCCCGATCAGCAGGGCGTGGTCGCGGCCCACCTCGTTCAGGAAGCCGTACTCCCGCCCCCGCAGGTACTGGTTGGTCTGCACCGGGTCGCCCATCGGGATCGCGTCGGTGATCGCCGACTCGGGCCACACGATGAGATCCGCGTCCTCCCGAGCGGCACGCTCCGTACCCCGCCGGTAGGCGGCGATGCTGTCGATGCGGGCCCGGCCGCCACCCCGGGTTGCATCCCGCTTGACCCCCGCACCGACGTTCGGCTGGACGAT
>JAUXCH010000252.1 GCA_030618975.1 Planctomycetia bacterium | reverse complement strand
CGGCGAGGACGGCGAAGACGGCGAGCACGGCGAGGACGGCGAAGACGGCGAGCACGGCGAGGACGGCGAGGACGGCGAGGACGGCGACGAGCAGCCGCCCCGCGCGCTCTCGTACGGCGACGTGGCCATCCTCTTGCGCGCGCGCACCAGCCTGACGATCTACGAGGACGCCCTCGCGGCGCTGGGGATCCCGTTCCACACGCACAAGGGGCGCGGCTTCTTCCAGACCGAGGAGATCGTCGACCTGGTGCACGCGCTGCGCGTCGTCCACGATCCGGCCGACGACCACGCGTTCGCCTGCTTCCTGACGGGCCCGATCGTCGGCGCGACCGATGCCGACCTCCTGCGCGTCTTCCCCGACCCGCAGGACCGCCCGTCCAGTCCCGGAGCGGCGTGGTCGCGCTTCGCCGACCTCGCGGCGGGTCGCGAGGCGGAGGTCGTCCAGACCCTCGGGCGGCTCCGCCGGGAGGCCCTCGCCGGGCACCTCGGCCGTGTCGTCGAGGGCGTGCTGTACGACCTTGGGCTGCTCGAGGCCGCCCTGCTCCAGACCGACGGCGCCCGTCGCGGCGCGAACCTCCGCAAGGCCGTGGCCGTGGCGCGCGAGATGGAGCGTTCCGGCCGGGAGGGGCTCGACGACCTCCTGCGGCGGCTGGAGACGCTGCGCGACCGGGAGATCGCCGAGTCGGAGGCCGCGCTCGGCCGGGAGGGCGAGGACGTCGTGCGCATCAACACCGTGCACGGCGCAAAGGGCCTCGAGTACCCGGTGGTGATCCTCGCCGACGTCGGACGCAAGCCGGGTGGCGGCCGCGACGCGATCCTGTACGACGGCGAGGGTTCGTTCGCCGCGAAGCTGAGACACCCCTTGGAGGGGGAGAGCGCGAACCCGGCCGGTTTCACGACGCTCGCCGACGAGGAGCAGGCCCGGGAGGAGGAGGAAAGCCGGCGTCTCCTCTACGTGGGCACGACGCGCGCCGAGGAGCGGCTCCTGCTCGTCGGCTCCTCGGCCGGGGAGACGAAGGACGGTCGCCTGAAGGAGTTCCACGGCTGGGGGCCCTGGCTCGTCGACGCCTTCGGTAACAAGCCCGGGCTCGAGCCTCACGAGATCGCGTACGGGAGCGGACGCGCGGTCGTGCGTCTCGTGGCGCCGCTGCCCGAGCCCGCGTCCCCGCCGAACTCGGCCGCCGCGCCTTTCGCCGCACCCTCCGCCGCGGCCTGCGCGCGCGCGGACGCGTTGCTCGCCGCGGCCCGCGAGCCGGTGGCGCCGCTCGGCGACACGCCCTTCGCGGTCACCGTGAGCGAGCTGCTCGACTTCGCGGCCTCGCCGGCCGGCCACTACGAGCGGCGCCTCGAGCCCGACGTCCTCGCCGGTTCGCGTGGGCTCCGCGCGCGTCCCGAGCCCGACGACCCCGCGTCGGGGGAGGAGAGCGCGGACCCGCGCGCGGGGCGCCTGGAGGAGCGGATCCGCCTCTGGGACGAGGAACCCCTGGCCGTTGCAGGCGCCGCCGCCGACCCCGGCCCCGACCCCGACCCCGGCCCCGGCTCCGGCTCCTGCGCCGTCGACCGGGCGGCGCTGGGGCGGGCGCTGCACGCGCTGCTGGAGACCCTCGACCCGGGGGCCCCGGCCGCGACGGACGACGCGCTCGCGCGGGTGCTCGAGGCGGAGTTCGGCGCCGGGCCCCACGCAGAACCGGTCGGGCTGCTCCGGGAGATGGTCGGGCGGTATGCGGCCTCGGCGACCGGCGTCGCCACGGCTCGTGCGCTGGAGGCCGGCCTCGACGTCCGCCGCGAGATCGCGTTCCACGCCCGGATCCGCTTCCCGGCCGGGGCGACGGTGGGGGGCTTCGACTCGCTGCTCGTGAGGGGATCCATCGATCTCTGGCTCCCCGACGCGGACGGGCGGACCCGGGTCGTGGACCACAAGACGAACCCTCCCAGCACGCGCCTGCCGACCCCGGAGGCCGTGGGCGAACACTACGCGTGGCAGCTGAGGCTCTACGCCCTCGCGGCGGAGCGTCTGCGAGGGGAGGACGTCGCAGGCGCGCAGCTCCTCCTGCTCGATCCGGGGTGGGGCCCCGACGCAGTCGAGGTCGACGTGGACGTCTCGGGTCCCGCCCTCGAGGAGACGCGGCGCCTGTGCCAGGCGTACGCCGTGGCGGCGCTCGAGGGCCGTTGGCCCGAACTCTGGGGGGATCTCCTGGCTTCCGCCCCTTGAAGTCCCGGGAACCGGCTCGCACGACCATCCGAGCCTCGTACGATGTGCGGTCCGCGGCCGGGGGGGTCGCTGTTCGTAGCGGGCGGGTGCTGCTTCATGTCGGACGTCTTTTCACCGGACATCGACCGATTCCTCAAGACGGGGGGGCTCTTCCTGGCGGGGCTCGCGGTGCTGGTGATCGCCTCCGTCACGTACTACGCCACACCCAAGTACACGCGCGTCGGCTACGAGCCCGTCCAGCCCATCGCCTTCAGCCACGCGCTGCACGCCGGCCGGCTGGGGATGGACTGCACCTACTGCCACCAGCACGTCGCGTCGTCGCCCCACGCCAACATTCCGCACGCCCGGACCTGCATGAACTGCCACGGCGAGCCGTACGGGAACATCCAGTCGGGCAGCGCGGCACTCGCTCCCCTGCGAGACGCGTGGGCGTCGGGCAACCCGGTGCCCTGGATCCAGATCCACCGCCTGCCGGACTACGCCTACTTCCACCACGCCGTCCACGTGCGCCGCGGTGTCGGGTGCGTCACCTGCCACGGCAAGGTGAACGAGATGGAGGTCGTGCGCCACGAGGAGCCGCTCAGCATGGCGTGGTGCCTCGGCTGTCACCGCGACCCCGCACCGCACCTGCGGCCCGCCGGGGAGGTCACGAACCTCGACTGGGAGCCGGACGGGGAGAGCGCGTCGTTTGCCCGGTCCCTGATCGAGGACGCGGGGATCAACCCGCCGAAGAGTTGCTCGGGGTGCCACCGATGAACCCGCAGGACGACCGACCGATGGCGACCGAGGCGACCCGGGCCCCCTGGCGCAGCATCGAGGAGTGGGCCGACACGCCCGCGTTTCGCCGCTGGGCCGAGAGCGAGTTCCCCGCCCTCGCCGCCGAGATGGAGACGCGCACGGCGACCGACCGCCGGGGCTTCCTCAAGCTCATGGCCGCGTCCGTGGCCCTCGCCGGGCTGTCCGGATGCGGACAGCGCCGACCCGAGCACGAGATCCTGCCCTACGGCGAGCAGCCGCCGGAGGTCGTGCCCGGCGTCCCGCTCTACTACGCGACGACCCTGAGCCTCGGGGGCCGCGCGATCGGCGTCCTGGCGGAGACGCACGAAGGGCGCCCGACGAAGCTCGAGGGCCATCCCGCGCACCCGGCCAGCCTGGGCGCGCTGCCTGCTACCGCGCAGGCGGCGATCCTCGACCTCTACGATCCGGACCGCTCGTCGACCTGCCTCCACGACGGCCAGCCGGCCTCGTGGGACGACGACGTCCTGCCGTTCCTGAAAGAACGGGTGGGTCGGCCGGGCCTCGCGGTCCTGACCTCACGCGACGTGTCGCCCGCCGCCGCGCGCCTCTTTTCGAAGATCGAGGGCGCCGCGGTCTACGCCTACGAGCCCCTGGAGGCCGGGGCCTGGAAGGGGGGGGCGGGGACGGAAGCGCGCTTCGACCTGGAACGGGCCGACGTGATCCTGTCCCTCGACTGCGACCTCCTCGACCTCGAGGACGACGGCGTGCGCAACCGCCGCCACTTCGCAGCCGGGCGCCGGATCGAGAAGCCCGGCGACTCCATGAACCGCCTCTACGTCGTCGAGCCGCACCTGACGGTGACCGGCATGGCGGCCGACCACCGACTGCGGCTCCGGGGCAGCCGGGTGCGCGACCTCGCGTGGCGGCTCGCCGCGGCCGTGGCAGGCGTCGAGGCCCCGGCCGGGCTCGCCGAGGTCGATCCGAGCTGGGTCGAGGCGCTGAAGGGCGACCTGGAGGCCCATCGCGGCCGGTCCGGCGTCGTGGCAGGCCGCCGCCAGCCTCCCGTGGTGCACGCGCTGGCCCAGATCCTGAACGAGGCGCTCGGAAACGAAGCCAAGACCGTCCGGTACGAGGATGCCGACACCCCGGCACCCGCAGCCGTTCCCGTCGCATTCGCCGCGAGCGGTCTGCTCGATCTCGTCGAACGCATGCGGAAGGGCGAGGTCTCCACCTTGCTGATGCTCGGCACGAACCCCGTGCACGACGCGCCCGGGGACCTCGGCTTCGCCGCTCTCCTGGCCAAGGTGCAGACGAGCCTCCACGTGGGGCTCTACGCCGACGAGACCGCGCGCGCCGCCACGTGGCACGTCCCCCGCGCCCACGACCTCGAGCGCTGGGACGTCGCCCTCACCTGGGGCGGCCCGGACCAGATCCCGGTGCTCTCGCCCGTGCAGCCGCTGATCCTGCCGCTCCAGCGCGGACGCAACCCGCTGGAGATCCTGGCGCTCCTGGCCGGCGAGGACGAGACCGACCCGCATTCGATCGTGCAGAGCACGTTCTTCGCTCTCACGGGGGCGAAGAGCGCGGAGGGCCGGTGGAAGCGGTTCCTCAACACGGGGATCGACGTCCTGCCCCGCGCGCCCCACGACAGCCTGCCGTTCGCACCGGATGCGGCGGAGTTGCGGGCCCTGGACGCCGCCGCGGAATCCGACGGCCCCGAGCTCTGCCTGGCCGCCGACGCCTCCGTCTACGACGGCCGGTTCGCGAACAACGGCTGGCTCCAGGAGTGCCCGGATCCCGCCACGAAGCTCGTTTGGGACAACGCGGCCGTGATGTCGCCGACGGCGGCGAAGGAGCTGGGCGTCGAAAACGGCGAAGTGATCGCCATCGCCGCGAACGGCGCGACGGTCGAGATCCCCGCCTTCGTGCTGCCCGGCGAGGCCGACGGCTCGATCAAGCTCGCGCTCGGCTACGGGCGGACGGCCGGCGGTTCGCTCGCGCGCCACGCCGGCGTCGACGTCTATCCTCTCCGCACGTCGCGGCAGCCGTGGTTCGTGCCCGGCGCCACGATCGAGAAGACGGGCCGGGCGCACCCCCTCGCCACCACGCAGGAGCACTGGTCGATCGACGACACGAAGCTCGTCGACGAGCAGCTGGCCAAGCGGCACATCGTCCGCGAGACGAGCCTCGCGACGTACGAGAAGCACCCGGATTTCGCGAAGCACACGGGCATCCACGAGAGCGACGAGGACATCTACGACCGTCCGAAGCTCGACGGCGAGCACCAGTGGGCGATGACGGTCGATCTCACGCAGTGCATCGGGTGCAACGCGTGCGTCGTGGCCTGCCAGGCCGAGAACAACATCCCGATCGTCGGCAAGGACGAGGTCATCCGCGGCCGCGAGATGCACTGGATCCGCGTCGACCGCTACTTCCGCGGCGAGGACCCCTACGGCGACGTCGACGTGCAGACGCAGCCCATGATGTGCCAGCACTGCGAGAGCGCGCCGTGCGAGTCGGTCTGTCCCGTCAGCGCGACGGTCCACGACGAGGACGGGCTCAACGTCATGGCCTACAACCGCTGCATCGGCACGCGGTACTGCGCCAACAACTGCCCCTACAAGGTCCGCCGCTTCAACTTCTACGACTACAACAAGGGGACCCTCCGCGAGGGCGACGGGCCCTTCGTCGGCTCGCCCGAGCCCACGCCCTTCGACGGCCTCAGCAAGCCGCAGTTCGCCCAGCCGCCGATGGCGAAGCTGCTCGCGATGCAGAAGAACCCGGACGTCACCGTGCGCATGCGGGGCGTCATGGAGAAGTGCACCTTCTGCACGCAGCGGATCCAGCGGGCCCGGATCGACCGCAAGGTCGAGGCGGGGCAGTCCAGGCCCTCGAAGATCGCCGACGGCACGCTCGTGACGGCGTGCCAGCAGACCTGCCCGACCGACGCCATCCTCTTCGGCGACCAGTCGGATCCGGGGAGCCGCGTGTCGCGGGCGCAGAAGCAGCCCCGCGCCTACGCCGTGCTCGGCCACCTCAACACGAAGCCGCGCACCACCTACCTGGCGGGCCTCAGGAACCTGAATCCGGCGCTGCCGCCTCCGCCCCGCCTGATGGGGGGCGGCGTGGAGCACGCGGACGGGAACGGGGAGGGCCACCGATGACCGAGCCCGTCTTCCCCGAGGCGCACGCGTCCCACCGCGTCGGCGACCCCGACGTCGACCCGGGCGCCCGCGCGCCCCTGGTCGAGAACGACCGCACGATTGCCGACGTCACGGAGAGCGTGGCGGGGATCGTCGAGCGGAAGGCGCCGCGGTGGTGGCTGCCCGCCCTGCTGGTCTCCGCCTCCGTGGCCGGTGCCGGCATCCTCGCCGTCCTCTACCTCGTCGCCACCGGCATCGGGGTCTGGGGCCTCAACAGTCCCGTCGGCTGGGCGTTCGACATCACGAACTTCGTGTTCTGGATCGGCATCGGCCACGCCGGGACGCTGATCTCGGCGATCCTCTTCCTGCTGCGCCAGCGGTGGCGTACGAGCATCAACCGAGCGGCCGAGGCGATGACGCTCTTCGCCGTGGCGTGCGCCGGTCTCTTCCCGCTCATCCACGTCGGGCGCCTGTGGCGGGTCTACTTCACCGCCCCCGTGCCCAACCACCTCGGCATCTGGCCGAACTTCAACAGTCCGCTGCTCTGGGACGTGTTCGCCGTCTCGGCCTACGCGACCGTGTCGCTGCTCTTCTGGTACGTGGGCATGGTCCCCGACCTCGCGACGATGCGGGACCGGGCGCAGACCCGCACGCGAAAGATCGTCTACGGCATCTTCGCGTGTGGCTGGCGCGGCGGGCAGCGCCAGTGGAAGCACTACGAGATGGGGTACCTGCTCCTCGCGGGTCTCTCCACGCCGCTCGTCCTGAGCGTCCACTCCATCGTCAGCTTCGACTTCGCCGTCTCGCCGCTCCTCCGGCTTCGCCCGTCTCCTGTGGTGCGCACCGCTCGTCCAGGAACCTAACGAGCCGCGCGCGTGTCTTTTCGGACAGCCCATGCTCCATCCTGCACGCCTCGGTGTCGGCCGTTTCGGGGTCGACGCCGAGGACCTCATGAAGAAACCTGAAGATCACACTGTGCGTCCTGTAAACGGATTCTGCACGACTCCGGCCGAGCTCGGTCAGTAGGATCTTGCCG
>JAUXCH010000522.1 GCA_030618975.1 Planctomycetia bacterium | reverse complement strand
CTGGTCGGGCCGCGCCGGTCGGGCAAGACGACCCTCCTGTTCCAACTCCTGGACCTGCTCGTGTAGCGGGGCAGCCCGCGGGAGGCCATGCTCCACGTGAACCTCGAGGACCCCGCCCTCGAGCCGTCGCTCGGCCTGGGCCTCCTGGATGAGCTGTACCGGACGTTCCGTGAACGGGTCTACCCGGAGGGACGCGCCTACCTGTTCCTCGACGAGATCCAACGGGTACCGGAGTGGGAGCGTTGGGTTCGAACGCGCACCGAGACCGAGGACATCAAGGTCTTCCTCACCGGATCTTCGTCCGCCCTGCTCTCACGAGAGTTCGGCACGCTCCTCACCGGCCGCCACGTCCAGTTCACCGTATGGCCGCTGAGCTTCCGGGAGTTCCTGGATTTTCGCGGCATCGAAGCTCCCGGCCAGCCGCACCTCGAGAGCAGCCCTCCACGCATTCAAATGGCGCTCTCCGAGTACCTCCGCTGGGGGGGCTTCCCGGAGGTGGTCCTCGCCGAGGACGAAGAGCGCAAGGAGCGTCTTCTCAAGCAGTACCTCGACGACGTCCTGTACCGGGACGTGGCCCTGCGCCACGAGATCCGCGACCTCTCCACCCTGCGGGCGCTCGCGGTCCACCTGCTGACCCTCACCTCGAGCCTCGCCTCCGTTGTACGACTCTCGCGGCTCCTGGGCATCTCCACGGTGCAGGCACGTGCATACTGCGGCTATCTCGAGGAGGCCTTCCTCGTGGAGTTCCTCCCCTTCCTCAGCCTGAAGCTCGCCCAGCGCAGGCGGAACCCGAGGAAGGTCCACGCGGTGGACACAGGCCTCAGGAACGCAGCCTGCCTCACCGGATCTCCGGACCACGGCCGGCTCGCCGAGACGGCCGTGCTGCGGGCCCTCCGCTCCGGTGGCGGCGGAGAGTTGTACTACTGGCGCGGCGACGGAGAGGTCGACCTCGCCCGTCGATCGGGGACGCGAACCGATGCCCTGATCCAGGTCGCCTGGTCGCTGGAAGGGGAGGGCACCCTCGAACGCGAAGTCGAGGGTCTCGAGAGAGCCGGCGAGGAGCACGCCGGTGCCCGGAAGATCCTGGTCGTGGCTCGTCCTCTCGGCCGGCGGGGTCGTGACCTCCCCCCGTCGATCGAGGTGATCCCGCTCTGGCGCTTCCTGCTCGGTGACGAGGCCTAGCTCGACCAGACGCCCCAGCCCCGCTCACGAAAGGTCCGCGCCAGGTTCCGCTCACGCTGTTTCGCACGGCCTCGGGTCAGGAGGGCGGGCCGACACTCGCTCAACCTCAGCGAGCGTCCGAACTTCCTGACGTACTTCGAGCTCTTGATGCCGGCCAGGTGCTGTTCGAAGCGCTCTTCCGCCGTGCGACACGTCGACCCGACGTAGACGCACGGCATCCCAGGAGCGTAATCGGGGTTGGCCCGCTGAAAGTCTCTCCCCTTCAAGACCGTCTTCTCGAGGTTGATCACGTAGACGCGACAGTCCCTCACGGGCTTCCCCTTCTTCTTCTTGCGCTTCTTGCGTGCTCCACGACCCGTACTCCTCTTGCCCGTCGATCCGGCGGGCTACGCACCCGCGAGGCGACCTCTTCTTGCACTCTACTCCTGCCAGCCGCATCATCGCCGTCACGAGCCGCGCAGGCCACTCTGCACGGCGCGGCGGCACGATGGGTGCCGGAGGAGGAAGCGGTGGGAGTGCTCCAGGGCTTCGCCTGTTCGGCTTGTGACTACGGCGCCATGGTCGCGGGGGGGGACAGCCTGACGATGTCGTGCGTGACACGTACCGTCAGTTGCACCTCATGCCGAGAGCTCCTCGACGTCGTCACGCGGAGCTTCGAGCTCGGCAACTTCCCGCCTCCGAGCGCTGAACGCGACGATGTGGCCCCGGAGGCTCCCCTGCAGTGTCCGGAAGGGATGTCGCACGAGGTCACGGCCTGGGAGAAGGGCGGACCGTGCCCACGGTGCGGGAAGCCGATGGAAGAGGGCGAGAGCTTCATCCTCACCGACTAGGTCCAGTACCTCACGTCCCGCGAGGAGAGAGCATGGACGTTGCGACACGCCTGCGCGGTTGCCTGTTGGCGGGCGCCGTTGGGGACGCGCTCGGCGCGCCCCTGGAGTTCTTGTCCGGAGCCGAGATCCGGGATCGGTGGGGCCCGCTCGGCCCCGAGGGCTACGTCGCAGGGTCGTGGCCCCCCGGCTCGATCACCGACGACACCCAGATGACCCTCTTCACCGCGGAGGGGGTCATTCGCGCGCGGACGCGGATCGTGCTCGAGGGGTCGGTCGCCCCGGTGGGCGTCGTCTTCCACGCGTACCGGCGCTGGTACTACACCCAGGGCGGCATGGGCCTGAGCGAGTTCCTCGACGGCTGGCTGGTGGAGGAGGAGTTCCTCCACCGAATGAGGGCTCCCGGCAATACCTGCCTCTCTGCTCTGAACACGGGTCGCATGGGGACCCCTGAGCACCCGCTCAACGACAGCAAGGGCTGCGGCACCGTCATGCGCATCGCCCCGGCTGCCCTGTGGGACCACTCTCCGTTCGGCTTCAACGCCTTCGACGAGGGCGTGGCCTACGGTGCCATCACGCACGGCCATCCGACGGGCTACCTGGCCGGTGGATTCCAGGCGCAGGTGATCGCCGAGCTGCTCCGCGGCGCCTCACTCGACGAGGGGATGGACGCTGCCGAAGCCCTGCTTCGCGAGCGTCCGAACCACGCAGAGACCCTCGCGGCCGTCGAGAAGGCACGCACGGAAGCCGCAGCAGGTCACTCGCTTAGCGGCGAGGTGGTCGAGCGGGTGGGCGAGGGATGGATCGCGGAGGAAGCCCTGGCGATCGGTCTCTACTGCGCCCTGGTCGCACCCGATCTCCACACCGGCCTCCGCCTCGCCGTCGCCCACGGCGGCGACAGCGACAGCACGGGTGCCGTCGCCGGGAACCTCCTCGGCGCGATCCACGGACCGGACGCGATTCCCCAAGACCTGCTCGAAGGCCTCGAAGCCCGAGACGTGATCGAGCAGGTCGCCGTCGACCTCGCCGCGCACTTCCTCGAGCAGCGAGAGGGCATCGAGGAAGCGGACCTCGAGCGTTACCCCGCCTCGTAGGCGACCACGATCCACACGGAGACGAGCATGGGACGTGAAGCCCTGACCCACCGCGACGACGGCACCCGCGACCTGCCCGGCGAGGACTCCCCGTGGGTCCACTGGGTCAGCGCCGGCCGCACCCGCAACTGGTGCAAGCACGACCCGCTCCTCGACTGGCTGGGCGAATACGGCGAGGCCCGGGGCATCGAGCGCGACGACCAGCTGCCCGGCTACGACCGGCGGACCGACTTCCTGCCGTTCATCTTCGCCCAGGGCAACGCCTTCGAGGCGGCCGTCCTCGCCTGGCTGAAGGACCGCTACGAGTTCGTGGAGATCGCCGACGGGCCGCGCGACAGTCGCCTCGTCGGGGCCGTCGAGCAGACCTGGGAGGCGCTCCTGGACGGCGTCCCCTTCCTGGCCCAGGCTCCGCTCTGGAACCCCGAGAGCCAGACCTACGGCATCGCCGACCTCCTCGTCCGAAGCGACGTCCTGAACGAGCTCGTGCCCGGCACCCTCCCCGACGCCGAGGCGCGTCGTCCCGCGCCGGACCTGGGCGGCAACCCCTGGCACTACCGCGTGGTGGACGTCAAGTTCTCGACCCTCGACCTCCTGACGGACGGGCACTCCGGCAAGCCCCACCTCGCCTACCAGGCCCAGGTCCACGTCTACAACGAGGCCCTCGGGCGGCTGCAGGGGTGGACGCCGCCCTCCGGCTTCCTGCTCGGTCGGGGCTGGAAGCAGGGCAAGGAGCGCGGGCACTCCGCCTTCGAACGACTCGCCCGCGTGGACCGCGCCAAGGAGTACAGGAACGACGCCAGCCTCGCCGAATCCGTCCGCGACGCGCTGCGCTGGGTCCGGCGCGTGCGATCCGACGGCGAGGGGTGGGAGGTCCTCCCCCGGCCCAGTCGGATCGAGTTGAGACCGAACCTGAGGCACGCCGAGGACGGCCCCTGGCACGTTGCGAAGCGCAGGATCGCCGCCGAGCTCGAAGACCTCACCCTCGTGCCCCGCGTGGCCCCCCAGGGCCGGGCCGTCGCAGTGGCCGGAGGGCTCGATCGCTGGACCGACCCGGGCTGCTCGGCCGCCGCCTGCGGCGTCAAGGGCCGCACCTACGTTCCCCAGGTCGATGCCATCCTCGACGCGAACCGCTCCCCGGCCGACGGTCCGATCGTCTTCCCCGCCCGCATCACGACGAACGAGGACCGCTGGCGCCGCCCCGCCCATATCCTCGCCGATCCTCGCGCCCGACAACCGGCCTTCGGACGCCACGGCCCCCTCGAGGTG
>JAUXCH010000576.1 GCA_030618975.1 Planctomycetia bacterium | reverse complement strand
GATGTGGGGTAGCAAGACGTAGAGCGGAACCGGATCCTTGTATCGCAGAACGGGGTCGTCCTCCGACGAGGCGGGCACGCGAACGGTTCCGTCCTCCGCCTCCAGCTCGAGGAAGTACTCGAGTTTGCCCGCGGCGGGCTGGACGGGGAGCGGTGCCGCGAGCACGTCGTCGTCGTCCGGATCCGTATCGAAGGGCACCGACGCGTACGCGTCCTCCGTGGGGTAGCGTCGCCAGCGAAGCGTCGCCCGCCCGCCTTCGGACAGGGCCGGGATCTCGACGTTCGCGGGCCCGCTCGTCTCGCCGCTGCGGACGAGCTCGGCGTGGAACGACTGTCCGGCGAGTGTGTAGTCGACGCCGAGCGGGTAGGTCGGCCCCGTGCGACGCTGGTGCCGCGCCACGGAGGCCATGAGCACGAAGGCGATCACCCAGAGGACGATCTCGAGCTTGAGGGAGCCGCGGCGGAGGGTGGGGGACGGTTCGATCATGCCGGGACCCTACCGGTGCTCGGCCCGGCGTCGACGTCCGTCACCGAGATAGGGCGGCGAGTGCCCTGGCGACCTGCACCTGGACCGCCGTCGAGTCCTGGCCGGTCACCAGGACGACCGTCGTGCCGTCAGCGAGGCGGTGATGGGCGAAGCCCTTCTCGGGAGCGGCCCCCCCGCGTACGAAGGCCTGCCCCGCAGGCGGTAGGAGCCTCGGCCACAGCGGCTCCGGCAGCACGGGTGTCGTTCCCTGGCACGTGACGATCAGGATCCCCCCGCGTGCGTGGGTCAGGTACGTGTTCCACTCGTCGTTGAAGGTCCTTTGAACGTGGTAGCCGAGGCGCTTGCAGGCGTTGGCGGCGTAGCGGTACATGGGGCTGTTGCCCGTGATCCAGACCCGCCACGCGGAGAGGAGGTCCTTCGACTCCCCCCACGGCAGGCTCGACGCGTCGAAGGCCGTGAAGAAGCGTCGCGTCTGCTCCTTCCACAGCTCCCAGCGGCAGGACAGCACCAGGGCGAAGGGGTCGTCACCCTTGTCGTAGGCCAGCCGGTTGCCGGGCAGGATCCGGGACCGGACGTCGTACTTCGGGTACAGCCGCATTGCCAATGCGTCCAGGAGCTGCCACGAGCCGCCGAGGTGCACTTCGAGGAAGACGTGACCGCGCCAGCTCTTCACCGCGTTCGGTGCCGCCTTGAACTCGTGGATCCAGTCCACGTCCATCGTCTTCACCCAGATGGTCGGGATGCCTGCGGCTCGCGCGAGGGTGCCGAACACGGCGGCGTGGTCGGCGCACCCTCCGTAGGTTCGCGCCTCGAGCATCTCGTCGAGGCTCCGCCACGTGTAGGCCGCATGCTCGTCGTACTTGAGATTCCTGTGCATCCACTGGTAGATCGCCGCGAGCGTTGCTACCGGCGTGTCGGCCTTCAGCTGCGCGGCGAGGGAGCGGATCTTCGATGCGTCGCCGACCTGCGGACTGAGCACGAGGTGCGCCTGCGCACCGGGATTTGCGTGGTCCACGCGGTCGAGACGCGGCGCGGGCGGCTCCTCGGCCGCCGCGTCGAGGCCCGTGGCGGCGAGGAGGAGAACCAGGAGGAGAACGGCGGGAAGGGGGCGCATGAGGGGCTCCGGACGGGGCTCGAGCGCCTCAGAGTACGGGCGTTCGAGGACGCTGCGGCGGAAGCCGTCCTTACGTCTGCTCCCGGAGGGGGAGATCCGCGTTCCCCGCGGGCGAGGATGTTCGTGTGCCGAGGGTCGTCCGGCGGTGCTGCTCGGGTGCCTGCCTGTCGGGAGGTACTCGCGCCGGCGAGAGCCCGTCGCATTCCCACGCAGGGGCGCATAGACTGCGCCTCATGGCCAAGACAGTCGCCTACGTTCCGGACCCGGAAGCCGCGGTTGCCTCCGTCTCCTGGGCGCGCTTCGCGGTCGCGAAGGCGGCCGCGCTCGACGGCGTCGAGCCCGAGACCACGGAGTACTACTGCACCAGTCCGCGCGCGGGCACCGAGACGGTCGACGCCGTGAAGGCGGTCCTGGCGGGCGAGAATGCGGTGGTCGAACCGTTGCCGGCCATCGACGCGACGACCGTGGCCATGGAGCGTGCCCGCGCCGCTCGTGCGGACTTCCTCGTGTCCTGCCTGTCGGGTCTTCCGCACGAGCTCGCCATCGACACCGCGCGCAGGCTGCTCAAGACCGCACCTTGCGCGACCTTCGTCGCCCTCTGGGGGGACCGTCCCCCGGAGGACATCCGGCGCGTGCTCGCGATCGTCTCCGACAGCGCTCACGACCCCTTTGTCTTCGTCATGGCCAGGGCGCTGGCGGACGTCGAAGGCGGCCACCTGACGCTCGCCCGCATCGAGGACGACGTGGGCGGCGGCGCGCAAGCGGTGGGCGAGCGGGAGCTGGCTCGGTTCCTGCACGAGGCCTCCGCCTCGGACGACGACTCGATCGAGACCAAGGTCGTGGTGGACAACCATCCCGTGCGCGGCGTCACGAGGTGCTTCGACGGACACGATCTGGTTCTCGTGCCCTCCTCCAATCTGGATCTCGTGCGGACCCTCCAAGGTGTGCTCTCGGGTGCCGTCGTGGGTCTGGTCAAGCGCAAGCCGCCGCTGAAGCGGCGTTCCCTCCCCGATTGGATCCCCCAGGTCAACCCGGCCGACTATGCCGAGCTGGCCCAGAACCTGCGGCAGGGTTCGCGCTGGAACGCCGACTTCATCGTGATGCTGGGACTGGCCTCCGCCATCGCGTCCCTCGGTCTGATCCAGGACTCTCCCGCCGTCGTGATCGGGTCCATGCTCCTGGCCCCGCTGATGACGCCCATGCTCGGATTCGGCCTGGGGCTCGCCCAGGCCAACGGGCGCATGGCGCGCCTGAGCGGACGAGCCATCGTGCAGGGCTTCGTGCTCACGCTGCTCGTCAGCTTCGGAATGGGCTTCCTCTCCTTCCGGGAGACGCTCTCCCCCGAGGTGCTGTCCCGCGGCAGCCCCAACATCCTGGATCTCGGGATCGCGCTCTTCGCCGGGATGGCGGCCTCCTTTGCTCTGGCCCGCCCCTCGATCACGGGCGCCGTGGCGGGGGTGGCGATCGCGACCGCGCTCGTGCCGCCGTTGTGCGCGTGCGGCATCTCCCTCGAGCATGGCAACCTGTTGAACGCGTTCGGCGCGGCCGTCCTCTTCGCCACCAACCTCCTCGCGATCGTCGTCGCTTCGTCCCTGACCTTCATGGCCATGGGGATCACCGTCCCGCACGCCTTCTCGCGTGCCCGCAAGCTGGCGCGCCACGGCATGGGGGCGCTCGTGTTCCTGCTGCTCGTCCTGTGCCTGCCCCTGGGCTGGGCCCTCAAGCGGCAGCTCGAAGAAGGCCGGGCGATGCCGATCGCCTACCCGGTGACCCGTGCCTTGTCGCGTGCGTTGCACGAGCGAGTCCATCGGGACGAGGGGGTACGCATCATGCTGCTCGGCCGCAGCAGCGTCGGCAAGGGCGTCGGGGTGTGGCTGGCTACCGACCACGACGTCTCCAAGGAGTATCGCGACGAGCTCCGCGCCATCATCCGCGAGCAGATGGAGGAGCCCGACCTCCCGATCTTCGTCATCGCAGTCCGATCCGCCATGGATGACTGATTCGGGGGCGGCTTGCCCGCCGCGCGGTGGGCCGCAGCCGTAGGAACGGACGGGCGCGGTCCGCCGCACCTGGTGTGGAGTCCTCCCCGACCGGCGTCCCTGGGGGGGACGGGCGTTGTCCCTTGCGGAGCGCCTGGCACCGTACGTGGGGTACTGCGGACGCGGGGCGTAGAATGCCCGGCCGTGAACGCCGTCGATACCAGACCCCTGAAGCCGGGCGATACGCTGGCGCACTACCGGATCGAGGAGACGGTCGGGGAGGGTGCGATGGGCGTGGTCTACCGGGCCCACGACGAGTCCCTCGACCGCACGGTGGGTCTCAAGGTCCTCAGGCCGGAGGTTT
>JAUXCH010000170.1 GCA_030618975.1 Planctomycetia bacterium | reverse complement strand
CTCCGTGGGCCTGGTCGGATCGCTCTCTCGAGGCCGTGGAGCGCTCGATCGCGTGGGAGCGCTGGCCGGCGGACCGCGACGTCGTCCGCGCGGAGCTGTTGGACGTCCGGACGCGTCGCCGGTGGTCCTCCGCGGCCGGCGACTGACGGGCAAGGCAGATCAGTCGGCGAGGGCTGCCGCTTCCGCCTTCTGCTTCGCCTCGACCTCGTTCAAGGTCTTCTGCTCCTTCTCGATGAGCCCCTCGTTCTTGTCGGCCCAGTCGCGCGCGCTCGCGCCCTGGAAGAAGTCCTGTCCCGTGAGGTTCTTCATCGTCTCGAGGAGCACGGGCTTGATGTCGCGCATCGCACGCCCGCCGGACTTCGCCTTGCCCTTCCCCTTGCCGTACTTGGCCTTGTAGATCTTCTCGGCCATCTTCTGGTCGTGGTCGCCCGAGGCGCCGGTGTCGTAGCGGACCTCGTGACCCTCCGTCTTCCAGCCCTTGTCGATCTTCAGCTCCTTCATGAGCTTCAGGAGATCCTCGATCATCCGCCACTCCTTGGCGTCGCCGATGAAGAGGATCGCGACCTTCTTCACGCCCTCGTCCTTGTGGGCCATGAGGGCGCGGATCATGTCGATGCCGCCCCGGTAGTCGAGTCGCTCGATCGCCTCGATGCCGAACATGGCGAAGACGGCGTCCGTGTTGTGCGTCTTGATGGCCTTGACGACGAGTGGTCCGACGTAGCCGGGGAGGGCTCGCTGGTAGCCGAGATAGAGCATCGCAAGGGTGCGGATGTCGGCGTTGCGGTCGCGCGTGAGCCGGTACAGGCGGTCCGCGACGAGCGGGTGCTGCGTGCGCGCGAGCATGCGCATCGCCACCTCCTTCATCGCGATCTTCTCGTCGCCCTTGGCGCCCCGTGCCTTGAAGTCCTTCTTGAAGACATCGAGAGCCTCCCGGGCCTCGGCCTCGTCGGCCAGCGGCGGGATCGGGTCCTCTTCCACCGCAGGCTCTTCCGCGACGGCGAGCAGGGGGGAAAGCAGGAAGAGCAGCGCCAGGGGGAGGAGGATGCGGCGGATCATGGGAGGCTCCCGGGAAGACGCGCGATGCGCCCCTTGATCATACCGCTCGAGGCGCCGGTTCGCCGCGGCGCCCCCCGGGTTGTCTCCCGGGGGGGACTACTTGGTGAGATCCACGTAGACGCCGCCCGTCAGCGCGGCGATTTCCCGGCACATGTCGTACGGGTGGAAGTGGATGCCCACCGTGTGGATGGGCACCATCCTCAGGCGCGCCTCGAGGCCGATCGCGGCGGCCACGAGGTCGGCCTCCTTCACCTCGCCCGCCGTCGGCATGTTCACCGTGACGTAGACGATCTCGTCGGGCCCCGACTTCCACGCCCTTGCGTCGCCGGGACCGGCGACGTCGAGCGCCTGCTTCAGCGCGGTGTACGCGGCGATCCCGTTGTCGGTGATCAGCCCGTCGAGAGTCGCGAAGGCGGTGTTGCGCGTGGCGGTGCTCACGCCCACGAGCCCCCCGAATACGCCCCGCACCGTCTCGTTGAAGAGGATGAGCTCGAACTTCGTGCCCTTCGGGAAGCCCCGGATGAGGTGCTTGACCTGCGCCTGGGCGAACTGCCCGTTGGTGGCCACGCGGATCCAGGAGATGGGCTTGCCGTCGGGAGGGTCCGAGAGCTTCCGGAGCCGTTCGTCCCCGAACGGGTGCCGGTCGGTCATGCGCAGGCTGTTGTCCAGGCAGATGACCACGCGCTGGCCGTAGATGGGGACGCCGAACGCGGACGGAGGGAGGTCCGGCTTCGCGCGGATCTCCTCGGGCGGCGTCCCGCGAGCGTACTTCTTCCACGCCGCGGGATCGTTGCCGAACTTCTCCCCCGTGATCTCGAGGAGGGCCGCGATCAGCTCGTTGCGGTCCCGCCCGTGGGAGGCTGCCAACGCGGCCGTTAGCGGCTTGACCGCCTCGTCGGGGCGGAACTCGCGCAGCGTGATCGCGGCCGCGCGGCGGATCTGCCAGCTCTTGTGCTTCAAGAGCGGAACGAGCACGCGCACGGTATCGGGGTGCTTTTGCTCCTTCAGCGCGAGGGCGGCCTGGGCGGCGGCCGGACCGTCCTTGCCGGCGGCCACCTCGAGGAGGAGATCGCCGACGTCCAGCGACTTCTGTCGGGCGAGCGCGTTCAGGACGAGCAGGCGCCCGCGGCCCTTGCCCTTCCGCGCGACGGAGAAGAGGACCTCGCGCGAACCCTTCGACTTCTGGGTCGCCAGCGCGTCGAGCGCGGCGAGCTCGACGGCGGCGTTGGTCTCCTTGTCCAGTGCCCTCAGGATCTCCCGGACGGCCTCGGGACGGTCGTAGCCCGACAGGTAGATGAAGGCGTCCCGCCGCTCCTTCCAGTCGCCGGCTTTCATGCCGGTCCTGAACTCCTCCCGCATGTCCTCCCACCCGTCGGCGTACGCGGAGGGGGCCGTGGTGGAAAGCACGAGCAGGGAGACGACGAGGAGCAGGGGGAGCGGGCGTCTCGGCATGGGGCGTCTCAGGGTAGCCCCGCCCCGGCCGGGGCACCACGTACCACCGCGTGCCTTGCCATGGCCCGCTTTGGGGGGCACCCTGGGGCCCATGACCGAGACGCGGAAATCCACGAAGGCGGTGCTGGTGGTGCTCGAACGCACGGCCCCGCAGACGATCCGCGGCCTCCAGGCCGAGCTCGGCCTCTCCAGGCTCGCCGCAGCCGAGATCTTCGGGGCGACGGCGGCCCTCCTGTCGGCGGGGCTCGCGCGGCTGACCCGCCGGCGGCCGAACGACTCGCGCGCCGCGGTCGAGGCGGTGAAGAAGCACGGACGGCCCGCCGACGTGGATGCCCCGGACGTGGGCATCGCCGGCCGGTTGGAGAAGACGCGCCTGTCGGTACGGATCGGCGGGATCCTGGGCGAGGCCGGGCCACGAGCCGCCCGGTGGCTCGCCGAGCGGACGGGGTCGGACCCCGAGACCGTCGAACGAGCCGTCGCGGCGACGGCGCCGGTCGCGCTGGGCGCCTTCGAGGTCGCCCTCGAGCCACGCGAGCTCGGAACCTGGGTCGCCATGCTCCCCGACGACGTCCTCACGCACCCGGAACAACTCCTGGGCGCGAACGAGGAGCCGGCCGAGATCTTCCGCCGCCTCCGCCGCCTCGGGCAGTCGCGCATCGGACGCCTCCTGGGGCTCTCGGGCTGACGTGGGTCGCGGGGGCGCCGGGGGTCCGTGCCGCAGGGGTCCGGGCGAGCGCTTGGAGGTATACCCGGGGGCCCGTCGCCAAGAGAGCATGCAAGGAGGAGGAAGAAGATGATCAGCACCGTCCTGAAGGACCTCCGCGTCGAGTTGAAGGAGATCGAGGACGCCGGTCTCACGAAGCGCGAGAGGATCATCAAGAGCCCCCAGGACGCGCACATCGCGGTCGGAGACGGGCAGGAGGTCGTGAACTTCTGCGCCAACAACTACCTCGGCCTCGCGAATCACCCGGCGCTGGTCGCGGCGGCGAAGAAGGCCCTCGACGACCGCGGCTACGGCATGGCGTCGGTCCGGTTCATCTGCGGCACGCAGGACATCCACACCGAGCTGGAAGGCAGGATCGCCGACTTCCTCGGCATGGAGGCCGCGATCCTCTACGCCTCCTGCTTCGACGCGAACGGCGGCCTCTTCGAGATCCTGCTCGGCCCCGAGGACGCGATCGTCTCGGACGCCTTGAACCACGCTTCGATCATCGACGGGATCCGCCTCTGCAAGGCGAAGCGCTTCCGCATGGCGCACATGGACATGGGCGACCTGGACGCGAAGCTGAAGGAGGCGCGGGACGGCGGCGCGCGCCGGGTCCTCGTCGCGACCGACGGTGTGTTCTCCATGGACGGCGACATCGCGGACCTGAAGGGCCTCTGCGACGTCGCCGAGAAGTACGACGCCATGGTCATGATCGACGACTGCCACGCCACGGGCTTCGTCGGCAAGACGGGCCGCGGCACGGCCGAGCATTGCGGTGTCGAGGGACGCGTCGACATCATCACCTCGACGCTCGGGAAGGCGCTCGGCGGCGCGTCGGGCGGCTTCACGGCGGCCAGTCAGGAGGTCGTGGATCTCCTGCGCCAGCGCTCGCGGCCGTATCTGTTCAGCAACACCGTCGCGCCGCCGCTCGTGGCGGCGTCGCTCGCGTGCCTGGACCTGCTCTCCTCCTCCTCCGAGCTCCTGGGCCGCTTGGAGGCGAACACGAAGCGCTTCCGCGAGGCGATGACGGCTGCAGGGTTCGACATCCGGCCCGGCACCCACCCGATCGCGCCGATCATGCTGGGCGACGCACGCCTGAGCGCGGAGATGGCGGACGCCATGCTCGCCGAGGGGATCTACGTGATCGGGTTCTCGTACCCGGTCGTGCCCAAGGGCAAGGCCCGCATCCGCACGCAGATCTCGGCCGCCCACTCGCCCGAGGACGTGGAGCACGCGATCGAGGCGTTCATCCGGGTCGGAAAGAAGCTCGGCGTCATCTCCTGACGGTCATCGCCTGACGACCGCCGAGCCGGTCACGGGAATCTCGAGGACCGGGATCTCGAGGACCGGGATCTCGAAAACACTGCGCCCCGAGCCCACCCGCGCGACGACGCGACCCGCGAACGGGCCGGGCGTCGCCGGTACCTGGACCCGGACCCTCAGCGTCGCGCCGGACCGGGCAGCGAAGACACAGGGCTCGACGGCGACCTCCCCGGCGAGCCCCTCGAGGACGGCCTCCACGGACGCGGCGGCGAGCGCCGACACGACGTCGACCTCGAGGACGCGCTCGACCCGGACCCCGGCCGTGCGGGGGCCGAGCACGAGCGTCTCGGGGCGCACGCCGACCGGTGAGAGGACGTAGCCGCGGACCTCGAGGCTCGGCGGCCGTTCGCCGGGCGAGGGGTGGAGCCAGACCTTCACGGCCGCGCGAAACGGCCCGGAGCGGCGGGGCGGGCGTACGACGAGCGTCAACGTGCCACGGTCGCCGGGGGAGAGATCGCGGGGCAGGCCCTCGGCCACGACACATCCGCACGTGGCGTCCATCCCCAGCGCGGCGCGTGACTCGGTGCCTTCCAGGCGCCAGGCCACGAGGACCCGGCGGTTCGATCCGGGCTCCAACCGACCGAGATCGACGGCCTCCGGATCGAATCGCAGGGGAAAGGCCGAGGAAGAGGAAGAGACAGGGGACGGACGGGCGACGGGAGGGCGAAGTGCGGGCTGCGCGTCGGCGGATCTACGGGCCCGAAGGCCGATCCAGCCGAGGGCGACCAGGAGCGCCACCGTCACGGGGAGGGGGTAGAGGAATCGTGCGCTCGGCGATCTCCGGCCCATGTTCGTCGCTCCGTCCGGTCCCCTGCTCTGGAGGAACACCGCGCGAGAGCGCCGGGGGGTTACGGGAATTCCGGAGCCGGCCTCATCTCCCCGTCTCCCGGTACCGGAATTCGCAGCGGAGGTTCGTCGTGTTCGGAACGCGCGCCTCGTCGTGGCCGCCCGTGGGGGAGACTCGGACCGGCCCCCTCCGGCTGCGTGGCCCCCCCCTCAGGCGCGTGCGGGGAGGCGACCGGTCGCCGCTTCTCGTGCGGTTCGCGATGCACGAGCGGCCCGCACAGGCTCGGGGTCGGCGCTGGTTACGAAATGACCGGCCACATGTCCGACGCGAGCCCGTCACCCCGCAATCTCGAGGGCTTTGCGGGGCGGCGACCGGTCGCCGTTTGGGCCCGAACACGGCGCTTACGTGGAACCCTGGCATCCGGTATCCCGACACCGATTGCCCGACACCGGTTGCCTGACACCCTGGAGAGGCACGCCCGTGCGTCGGCTCACCCCCCCATCTCCCGGTACCGGATCTCGTAGAGGAGGTTCGTCGTGTTCAGGACGCGCGCCTCGTCGTAGGCCGCCCGTGCCGCCTCGCGGTTTCCCAGCTGGCGGTGGAGGTCGCCCAGGGCCCCCCACGCCTCCCCCGCCTCGGGGTTCGCCTGCACCCGCTGCTGCAGGCCCGCGAGGGCTCGCTCGCTGTCGAGCAGCCCCATCCGCGTGTACCACTCGTCCCCGCCGCCGTGGTCGACGGCTCGCTGGTAGTGCGCCAGGGCGTCGTCCCGGCGGCCCACACCCGCGTAGGCGTCGGCCAGCGCGCCCAGGAGGTCGCCCTCGTCTCCCACCTCCTCGTGTCGGGCCTCGAGCATCGGGATCGAGCGCTCCGGGTTGGCCCGGGCGAGCCCGCGCTGCCACTCCCAGTCGCTGGGATCGAGCTCGAACGCCTCCCGGTAGCGCTCGTAGGCCTCGTCGGCGCGCCCGAGGCCGAGCAGGGCG
The DNA here is from genome assembly GCA_030618975.1 of Planctomycetia bacterium. Lineage (GTDB taxonomy): Bacteria > Planctomycetota > PLA2 > PLA2 > JAEUHO01 > JAUXCH01. Next base: position 2,219 of record JAUXCH010000170.1, on the reverse strand, counting down.
TTCCCGTACGCGCCCAGCACCTCGTCGCGACTGTCGCCGCCGTACGCCGCGGCCGTCCGACCGAGGATCTCGACGGCGCTCTCGGGATCGAGAGCCACCATCGCGGCCATCCACTCGTGGTCCGACGGATCGACCTGGTGGGCCCTCAGCAGCGTGGCCATCGCATCGTCGGACCGTCCGCTCTTCAGCGCGATCTTCGCTACGGCGCCAAGCACTTCGTCGTTGGTCACGCGGCTCGACAACTCGGCAGCGGCCTCGTAGGCGCGCTCCGGGTCGGCGCGCAGCATGCCGAACAGCACCTCGGTGGTGAGGTCGATCTCCGCGGCCTCCCGGTACGCCTCGAACGCCGCTGCGGCGTTGCCGGCGTCGGCCTCGAGCTGCCCGAGCCACGTCCAGACGTCGCCCCGCTCGGCGTGGTCCCGGGTCAGGCGACGCGCGTGCTCGATCGCGAGGGACGCGTCCACCTCGGCCAGGGTCATGAGGACGCCGTGGTTGACCGGCTCCCGGGCCAGTGCATCCTGGAGGAACGTCATTGCCAGGTCGGGACGCTGGACGCTCACGAAGGCGCTCCCGATCTGACCCAGCATCTCGGCCGTCCAGTCGTCTCCCCCACCGAGGGCCCCCAGGATCCGCGCCGCGCGGTCCGGATCCGCCCGGACGAGCCTGCCGGCGAGATCCGAGTCCGCCCCCGCCTCCAGCGCCGGCACGAGCACGTCGACCGCCCGCTCGCCCGCACCGGCCCCCGTGTACACGTCCGCGAGCGTGGCGACGCTCCACGTACCGTCGGGGTACGCGGCCAGGACGTGGTCGAGGGCGGCCACGTGCATGTCGAGGGGCAGGAGCTGCAGGAGGTCGAGCAGGACGTCCCGATCGAGCCCCGCCTCCAGCGCGCGGGGGACGACGCGCTGGAAGTCGTCGAGCCGGCCCGCCAGGGCGTAGAGGGTCAGGAGAGCGTGCCAGCCGCGGTGCGCGCTCTCGGAGGCACCGAGCTCCACCTCGAGACCGGCGAAGATCTCGAACTCCTCGGGGGTCAGGATCGAGACAACTTCGAGATCCTCCTCCGACGGCCCGGGCAGCCGGGCGGGTGGGGACGCAGAGAGGGACACGGTCGAGGCGGGCGGTGGGGGCGGCGGGAGCCCCACGAGCGTCGGTTCGGCCGCGTCCTCGGGAGCGTGCGCCGCCTGCTCGATCGGCTCCGGGCCTCCGGTCTCGGGCGCGTCGTCCCGGAGGGCGGCACCCAGGATCCACCCCAGGCCCACGCCCAGGAGGCCAAACGCCAGCGGGATCCAAAGGGGCTTCATGCGCGCTCCACACCCGCCATGCTAGCGGGTCCACAAGGAACAACGTCCGGGAGGAGGGGTGCGCGCCGAAGCGAACGGCAAGGAGGCAAGGACTTCCGCCTAGACGCGCTCCACCAGGGCCGCCAGACCCAGGCCCCCGCTGACGCAGAGCGTGGCGATGCCCCGCTTTGCGTCCCGTTCCTGCATGGCGTAGAGGAGGGTCGTGAGGATCCGCCCCCCGGTCGCCCCGATGGGGTGGCCGAGGGCGATGGCGCCGCCCTTCACGTTCATCCGCTCCTCGTCGAGATGCAGCTCGCGGTTGCAGGCGATCACCTGGGCAGCGAAGGCTTCGTTCAGCTCCCAGAGGTCGATGTCGTCCTTGGAGAGGCCGGTCTTCTCCAGCAGGGCGCGCACCGCCGGCACGGGGCCCAGGCCCATGAGCTTCGGATCCACGCCCACCTCCGTGTACGCCACCAGGCGGGCCATGGGCTCCACGCCGTGCTTCTCGACGGCCGACTCGCTCAGCACCAGGTACGCCACCGCGCCGTCCGTGATGCCGCTGGAGTTGCCGGCGTGGACGGTTCCGTTCTCCCGGAAGACGGCGGGCAACTTCGCCAGCTTCTCCGCGGTCGTGCCGTCGCGGGCGTGCTCGTCCGTATCGAAGACGTACTCCCCCTTCTTCCGGTCCTTCAGGGGGATTCCCACCTTCTCGGGGTCGAAGGTGCCCGCCTTGCGGGCCGCCTCGCACCGCTGCTGGGACCTGGCGGCGTAGGCGTCCTGCTCGTCGCGGGTGATGTCGTAGAGGTCGACGAGGTTCTCGGCGGTCGCCCCCATCAACTGCTCGGCGAGCGGACACAGGAAGCCGTCACGGTACATCCCGTCGACGATCTCCGCGCTGCCCAGCCGGTACCCCCAGCGCGCGCGGGGGAGCATGTAGGG
>JAUXCH010000826.1 GCA_030618975.1 Planctomycetia bacterium | reverse complement strand
GCCTCCGACTTGTGCTGGAGGACGCCGTCGAGCCGCGTGACGTCCTCGCCGAGCGAGAGCAGCTCGGCGGAGCGCTCGATCAGGCCGAGCACCTGCGCGTCCGTGCCGCCGAGAAGGGCGCCGCTGGCGGTGATGCGGTCGCCGCTCGGCGTGACGGCATTGGTGCCGGCGCGGCGCCAGTGGGCGATGCCCTGTTCGAGATCGTCGACGAGGAGCGTGCCCGTGGCGACGGAGGCGACGAGGGCCTGGAGTTCGTCGGAGCAGCACAGGGCACCGACGGCCTCGGGGAGTGCGGCCGTCTCGTCCCGGACGAGGTCGAGGCAGAGGAACCGGGCCTTGGCGCTCTCGTGGTGCGTGCGCAGCCACTCGATCCAGCGGAGCGCGTCGGCGGTCGTGCGCATGACGATCGCACCGGCGGCCGGTCCCAGCAGGTGGTCGAGTCGCGCGGCCTGCTCGGGCGCGGAGCGGATGAGATCCGCGAGGACGCCCAGGATGCCGCCGCGGCTGCCGTCCGGAAGCTGCTCCTCGGCCTGGGCGGCCTCGAGCACGGCCCGTGCGCCCTGGGCGAGGCCCTCGCCCGCGGCGGTGAGCCGTTCGAGCACGTCGAGCCGGGCGGCCTTGGTCGCGCGTTCCTCGCTCGTCTGGTCGCGCCGGGTCCGCGCGGCCACCACGCTCTCGCTCAGCTCGGCGCGGCGCGTCTCGGCGGCCAAGAGGCCCTGAGAGCCCGCCTTCGCCTCGGCCTCCAGCTGGGCGGCGCCGAGCAGCAGGTCGTCGAGCTCGCGGACCACGACCTGGCGACGCGCCTCGAGCTCGGCTCGTTGACGGGTCAGGTGCGCGATCCGCTGCTCGGTCTGGCCGATCGCGGCACGGTGCCCCACCTCGCGGTTCCGTTCGTCGCTGACGCGGCCGAGCAGGGCGAGCACGGCCCGCTTGGTTCCGTCGTGCGCGTCGCGGATGCGGGCCACCTCGGCATCCAGGCGCCTGAGCTCGGACTCGGCCTCCTCGAGGCGCGCCCGATGCTCCTCGCCTTGCGACTCGCTGCGGCGAACGTCGCTTTCCAGGGCGTCCTGCTCGCGCCCCAGCTCGGCCGCCCGCTGGCGGGCCTTCGCGGCCTCGAGACCCGCGGCCTGGATGCGGGCGGCGAGCTCTTCCCGGGAGCGGGCGAGGAACCCGGCCCGGTCCCCGGCCGCGCGAACCTCCGCCACGGCCTCGGCGATCTTCGTCTCCTCGGCGTGTACGGCATCGCGAGCCGCGGTCCGGGACGCCTCCGCCTCGCGAGCTCGGCTCTCGATCCCGGCCAGCTCCTCGGCCGCCTCCTGCTCGCGGGCCAAGGCGGCCCCCAGGGACGTCTGGATCCCGGTCCGCTCGCGCCGGATCGACCGGTACCGGAGGACGGCGCGCAGCATGCGCTTCTTGCCCAGGTCCTGCTTGATCTCCTGGTACCGGCGTGCGCGTCCGGCCTGGTTCTTGAGGGAGCGCAGCCGCTTCTCCTCGAGCTCCAGCACGTCGAGCAGGCGCTCGAGGTTCTCCTCGGTCCGCCGGAGGCGCTGGTCCGCCTCCTTGCGACGCTGCTTGTAGCGACTGACGCCGGCGGCCTCTTCGAAGATGCCGCGCCGGTCCTGGGGATTCGCCTGGAGCAGCGCATCGATCTGCCCCTGCTCCATGATCGAGTTGCCCTCGGCCCCGAGGCCCGTGTCGAGGAACAGCTCGCGGATGTCCTTGAGGCGCGCCTTCTCCCCGCAGATGAGGTAGGCGGACTCTCCGCTCCGGTAGAGCCGCCGGGTCAGCGAGACCTCCTGGCGCTCCGTGCGCAGCTGCCCGTCCTCGTTCTCGAGGACGAGGGTGACCTCCGCCAGGCCGACCGGCCGGCGATGGCCGGAGCCCGCGAAGATGACGTCCTCCATGCGCTTGCCGCGCTGGCTCTTCGGGCTCATGTCGCCGAGCACCCACTTGATCGCGTCGACGACGTTGCTCTTCCCGCAGCCGTTCGGACCGACGATGGACGAGATGCCGTCCCCGAACTCGAAGCTCGTCCGGTCGGCGAAGGACTTGAACCCCTGGATTTCGAGGCGACGGATCTTCATGCAGGTCCTTGAGAGGGGGGGGTACGAACGAGCGAACTCCCTCCCTTGGGGAGTCGGCTCTCCGGCGCCTCGGGTTCAGCGCCAAACGCGAGGAAATGGGCCAGTGCAGCGCGCTACGGGGCGGCACCCTCCGTACGGAGCACGCGGTGCGGCCACGGCTCGAGAGCGTATTCCACGACGGAGGCGTCGTGCGCGGCCGCTTCCAGAGCCGCCCACAGGTCGCTGACGGGAGGCCGCTCGCCGGCGTGGACGCGATGTCGGACGCGGAGGAACGCGCCCCCGCCCTTCAGGCGGTCCACGAAGGCCGGTTCCCGGCGCCACTCGCCGGGCGGGGGAGGCGCAAGCGCGTAGGTCGGCACGGCCCCTT
>JAUXCH010000512.1 GCA_030618975.1 Planctomycetia bacterium | reverse complement strand
GCGTGGACGGCATGAACTTGCGCAGGCCACCCATCTTGAACATGTCCTGCTCGTGGTGGCAGCCGGTGATGACGCTTCCTGCGCAGAGGAAGAGCAGGGCCTTGAAGAAGGCGTGCGTCGTCAGGTGGAACATCGCCGCCGTGTAGGCCCCGGCGCCGAGGGCCATCGTCATGTACCCGAGCTGCGAGAGCGTCGAGTAGGCGAGCACCTTCTTGATGTCGCTCTGGGCGATGGCCATCGTGGCGGCCAGGAAGGCGGTGATCCCGCCGATCCAGGCGATCGCCGTGGGAGCCCACGCGGTGTCCTCGAACAGGAAGAAGCACCGCGTGATCATGAAGACGCCGGCCGCGACCATCGTCGCGGCGTGCATCAGCGCGGAGACCGGCGTCGGGCCCTCCATGGCGTCGGGGAGCCATACGTGCAGCGGGAACTGCGCGCTCTTGCCCATGGCACCCGCGAACACCAGGATGCCGGCGATCGCCGCGATCGCGGCGCCGCCGAAGAGGACGTCGGACGTGTACCCCGGCCCGTTCGCCATCAGGGCGCGCAGCGCGTCGAAGTCGAGCGTGCCCGTGGAGTTCCCGACGGCCGTCCAGATCATCATGATGCCGAGCAGGAACCCGAAGTCGCCCACGCGGTTCGTCATGAAGGCCTTCTTGGCCGCCTCGCCCGCGGAGTGCTTCTTCCAGTAGTACCCGATCAGCAGGTAGGACGACGCGCCGACCAGCTCCCAGAAGATGAACGTCTGGAAGAAGTTCGGCGAGAGGACGATGCCGAGCATCGAGAAGACGAAGAGGGCGAACTTCGCGTAGAAGCGCCCCATCGACTCGTCGCCGTGCATGTAGCCGAGCGCGTAGACGAAGATCGCGAAGCTCACGGCCGCGACGACGAGCGTCATGGTGAGCGCGAGCTCGTCGATGCGCACGCCGAACCCGATGTTCATGTTCCCCGATTGGATCCAGGGGACGATGCCCTCGTGGACGGTCATCCCCTCCACCATCGCGGGGATGAAGTAGGCGAAGAGGGTGATCGCCAGGGAGGCGCCCACGGACGCGGTGGCGACGTAGGCCGACATGCGACCGTTGCGCCGCAGGGCGGGCCACACCTGGATCAGGGCGGCCGCCGCCAGCGGCAGGAACAGGATCGCCCAGGACAGCCAGTCGCCCTCGACGACCGGGATCTCGCCGGACGAGGCGAGCGGGAACAGGCCAAGCGCGCTCATCCGTGGGCCTCCTCGCTCGCGACGGCCGGCTGGCCCCCGGTCTCGCCGGCGTCGCCGTCGCCGTCGCCGTTACCGGAGGATCCGTGGTGGTGGACGGGCTGGCCCTCGAGCTGGGGATACCGGACCGGACCGTAGTCGATCTCGTGGAGCGCGGCGACCTCGCCGACGTCGGTCGTACGGCGCAGCCGGTACACCGCGATGACGATGGCCAGCCCGACGGCCACCTCCGCGGCGGCGACCGTCATCGCGAAGAACACGAACACCTGGCCGGTGGGGTCCCCGTGGACCTTCGAGAAGGTCACGAGCGCGAGGTTCGCCGCGTTCAGCATGATCTCGACGGACAGGAGCATGATCAGGACGTTGCGGCGGCTGGTGACGCCCGCGAGCCCGATCGAGAAGAGGACGGCGGCCAGCAGCAGGGCCCGGTCGAGCGGCACCGCGGTCGCCAGGACGGAATCCAGCAGGGCGCTCACGTCAACCTCCGCTTCGTCAGGATCACGGCGCCGAGCATGCCGCTGAGCAGCAGCACGCTCGTCACCTCGAAGGCCAGCACCCAGCGGTGGAACAGGTAGTGGCCGATGCCCGCGGCGCTGCCGCTCTCGACCTCGAGCGCGCCGCCACGGTCCCAGGTGTCGGCGGCCGCCACGAAGGTCTCGCGCGTGTTCAGCACGACGAACACGGCCACCGCGAGGAACAGGGCGGACGTCAGGAGTCCCAGGGCCCTGAACCGCGGGGCCCCCATCACGGCCAGCTCCTCGCTCTTCAGATCGACCAGCATGATCACGAAGAGGAAGAGCACCATGATGGCGCCCGCGTACACCAGGATCTGGATGACCGCGACGAACCACGCCTCGAGCAGCACGTAGGTGCCGGCGAGCGCGAAGAACATCAGCACGAGCCAGAGCGCGGAGGCCACCGCGTTCTTCCGGCTGATCGCGATCACGGCGGACGCGATGGCGACCGCTGCAAAGCAGTAGAAGAGAACCTCGGTCATGGTCTTCTCGTCAACCCGCCGCGGGGGCCGGCGGTCTCCCTCCCCCTGCCGGGGAATGCGTTCACTACTTGTTCGACCACTTCTTGATGGGGTCCGGACGCACCCCCCCCATCTCGTAGAGCTTTTCCTTGTCGTGGATGAGGTCGCCCCGGGACCGACCCCACAGGAGGAATTCCTTCGACATGAAGATGGCTTCCTCCGGGCACGCCTCCTCGCAGAGGCCGCAGAAGATGCAGCGGAGCATGTTGATGTCGAAGACCTCGGGCCCCTTCTCGACGGGGTTCCCGTTCTCGAGCTCGCCCGGCACGATGCGGATCGCCTTCGGCGGGCAGACGAACTCGCAGAGCGAGCAGGCCACGCACTTCGGGCGCCCCTCGTCGTCCTTCACGAGGACGGGAGCGCCGCGGTAGTCGTCCCGTACCGTCCACGTCTGCTCGGGGTACTGCTGGGTCACGTTCTTCTTGAAGAGCCGGGAGAACGTGATGGACATGCCCCGGAAGACCGCGGGCAGGTAGATGCGATCCCAGAACGTCTGGGGGCGGCGGTCGACGGACTTGACGCGTGCCGTCATCGGCTCCCCTCCTCTCCAGAAACCGGGGCCGTGCGCTCTGCGAGTCGCGGCACCGCGACGTGGCCGGGCGCGATCCAGGCGGCGAGCAGGCCACCGAGGACGAGGACTCCGGGCAGGATCCACGCGACCCAGGTCCGGTCGAGGGCGATGGCGGTCGCCGTGAGGACGACGTTCGCGAGCGCCACGGGGATGAACCACGACCAGCCGAGCCGCATGAGCTGGTCGTACCGGAAGCGCGGGAGGGTCCAGCGCACCCAGATGAAGACGAAGCAGAAGAACAGCGTCTTCACCGCGAAGATGGCGAGGGCTGCCAGCCAGCCGGCCGTCTCGAGGCCGAAGAAGGTCCACCCACCGCAGAAGAGGGTCACCACCAGGGCCGAGCCGACGAACATGTTCACGTACTCGGCGAGGAAGAACGCCGCGAACTTCATGGCCGAGTACTCGGTGTGGTAGCCGGCCACGAGCTCGCTCTCGGCCTCCGGGAGGTCGAAAGGCAGGCGGTTCGTCTCGGCGTAGGCCGCGACGAGGAAGATGAAGAAGGCGAGCGGCTGCTGGAAGACGAACCACGTGGTGTTCGCCTGGTAGGCGACGATGTCGCCGAGGTGGAGCGAGCTCGAGATCAGGACGACCGAGACGACTGCGAGGCCCAGACTCAGCTCGTACGAGATCATCTGCGCGCTGGCGCGCACGCCGCCCAGGAGCGAGTACTTGCTGTTCGAGGACCAGCCGCCCAGCGCGAGACCGTAGACGGCCAGGCTGGTGATGGCGAGGATGTAGAGGACGCCGATGTTGACGTCGGCGACCGCCCAGGAGTTCCACGCCCAGCCCCCCTCGACCTGCGCATCGGGCTCGTAGACCCCGGTGTAGGGGATCACGGCGAAGGTGATCAGGGCCGGCACCAGTGCGATGAGCGGGGCGATCAGGTACATCCAGCGGTTCACGTGCCCCGGGTCGAAGTCCTCCTTGAAGATGAACTTGCCGAGATCCGCCAGCGGCTGGAGCAGGCCCTGGGGGCCCACGCGGTTCGGTCCGAGGCGGTCCTGCATCCACGCGGACACGCGGCGCTCGGCCCAGACGAGGAGGGCCGCCATCACGAGCGTGACGTTGACGATCACGAGGATCAGCACCAGGCGGCCCACGGCCCACCCGATCAGGTCCCCGCCGTGGTCGGGGTGCAGGCTCAGCCAGTCGTACAGCCCGGCGAGCACGGGCGAGGAGACGAACTGGGTGACGAGCGAGGTCGACGCGGGATTCACGAGGCGCTCCCCACGGCAGGGCCGACGCGCGACGCGGCCGGCAGGTCCACGTTGGCGAAGGCGGGCAGGGCGGCGACGGCCGCCAGCACGCCCTCGCGGCCGAGCGCTTCGAAGCCCTCGACCTTCAACTCCAGCAACAGCTCCTCGAGGATGTCGATGCACGCGAGGAGGTCGCCGGGGCCGGCACTCGGATTGGACGAAATCGCCTGCGCGATCCCGTCGACGTTCATCAGGACGCCGTCGCGCTCCGCGGAGGAGCCGAACGGGAACGCCACCTGCGCGGAGGCGGGCACCTGGGAGGCGGCCAGCGCGAAGACGACCGAGGCGCCCGTCGCCTCCCGCATCGCGGGGGGCACGTGGGCGTCGCGCTCGACGAAGAG
>JAUXCH010000156.1 GCA_030618975.1 Planctomycetia bacterium | reverse complement strand
CCTGACCGGCGATCTGAACATCCCGCGCGAGAGCTGCATGGTCACGTTCGAGGAGCTGGTCTTCTCGGATCGCCTGAAGCTCGATCCCTCCCGGAACGACTTCCCCGTCACGCTGCACGATCCGTGCAACCTGGTCCGGCTCATGGGCATCGTAGAGCCCCAGAGGCGGGTTTTGAGGCACATTGCGCCTCAATTCCGCGAGATGACCCCTCACGGGGTCGACAACTACTGCTGCGGCGGCGGCAGCGGATTCGCCATCATGAGCGGGCACAACTTCAACGACTGGAGACACCAGATCGCGGGCCGCAAGAAGGCTGAGCAGATCCTCAATGCCTTCAAGGACGAGCTCGATCCCTCGATCAACAAGTACGTGTGTGCGCCGTGCTCGAACTGCAAGGGGCAGCTCCGCGACCTGTTCGACTACTACGGCCTCTGGAAGAAGCACAGCATCCTGTACGACGGCCTGGCAGAGCTCATCGTCAACTGCATGACGGACGTGAAGCCGGGCTACGTCGAGTGGGAATGGCACTAGAAGGGGGACCAACGTGTCCAGCAAGAAGATCCTGGTCGTCGACGACGAGGCGGACGTCATCACCTATCTGACGGCCCTCCTCACGGATGCGGGCTACGCGGTGACGGCGGCCCGCGACGGGCAGCAGGCGATCGATCAGGTGCGCGAGGATCGGCCGGATCTGGTGTCGCTCGACATCACGATGCCGGAGAAGTCGGGCGTGAGGTTCTTCCGGGAGATGCGCGAGGACCCCGGGCTCGCGGACATCCCGATCGTCATGGTGACCGGGGTGACCAGTCCCCTCGCGGGCCCCGGCGGCACCGGTTCCTTCCAGCGCTTCATCTCCTCGCGCAAGAAGATCCGGCCGCCGGACGCCTTCTTCGAGAAGCCGATCGATCCCAAGGAGTACCTCGCGAAGATCGCCGAGATCCTGGGGTCCGACTGACCGGCCCCCTCCGGGCCGCCTCCGTCGGTCCTCCCGCCCCCTCGCCGTGGGGCGCCCGCTGGCGCCCGGGGGACCGGCCCCCCGCGCCTTCCGTAGCGCCTATGTAGCACCACGCGGGCCCCTGGGAATGGGGCTAGCCGCAGACCGCAGGTCCATCCTCCCTCTCTCGCTCGTTCGGGCACGTTCTCGTTGCGCTACCTTTCTGTAACAACCCCCCCGGTCGAGGGGTCCAGGCCTGCGTAACCCGTGTCGTACCAGCAGGATAAGTCTCTCCGCGCTCCCGGGGCGGGCGTCGCTTCCCATCGGTCGTCGATGCGCCCAGGCCCGGGCCCTCTCCTCCCCCTTCGCCCGAAAGCCTTGCCGCAGAGCCCGTTAGGGAATGCCGACGCTTCGGGCCGCCATTGGCAAAGGGTTTGCCATCCCTCCCCCGGGCCGGAGCCCTATCGGGCTTCGGGCTGTCCCCGTTCGGGGATCGATCTCACCGCAAACACATTCCTGGAGAGGTTGCGATGTCGAAGCTGGTCCAGCCCCACGGTTCCCCGGAGCTGAAGCCGCTGCTGCTCGAGGGCGAGGCACTGAAGAAGGAGCTCGAGAGGGCAAAGACCCTCCCCCAGGTCCGGATGACCTCGAGGGAGACGTCGGATCTCATCATGATGGGCATCGGCGCCTTCACGCCCCTCGAGGGGTTCATGGGCAAGGCCGACTGGCAGGGTGTCTGTGACGACATGAAGATGACGGACGGCCTCTTCTGGCCGATCCCGATCACGCTCTCCGCCTCGCAGGAGGTGGCGGACAAGATCACCGAGGGCTCGGACGTGGCGCTCGTCGACGACGACACCGGCGAGCTCATGGGGACCATGACCGTCCGCGAGAAGTACGCGATCGACAAGGCCCACGAGTGCAAGTCGGTCTTCGGGACCACGGACGAGGAGCACCCCGGGGTCGCCAAGGTCGTGGCCCAGGGAGAGTTCAACCTGGCGGGCCCCGTGAAGGTGCTCAGCGAGAGCTTCTACCCCGAGCAGTTCGGGATCTACCAGCGGCCTGCCGAAGCGCGCGCGATCTTCGCCGAGCGCGGCTGGTCCACGGTTGCCGCCCTGCAGCTTCGGAACCCCATGCACGCCTCGCACGCCTACCTGGCGTGGGTCGCGGTCGAGGTCTGCGACGGCGTGTACATCCACCAGTTGGTCGGCAAGCTGAAGCCGGGCGACATCCCCGCCGACGTTCGCGTCCGGTGCATCGACGCGCTGGTCAAGAACTACTTCCGCGAGGAGCGGGTCGTCCAGGGCGGCTACCCCATGGAGATGAGGTACGCGGGACCCCGGGAAGCCCTTCTGCACGCGGTCTTCCGGCAGAACTACGGCTGCAGTCACCTGATCGTCGGGCGTGACCACGCGGGCGTGGGCGACTACTACGGACCCTTCGATGCCCACGAGATCTTCAACGAGCTCCCGCCGGGGTCGCTGCTCCTGCAGCCGCTCAAGATGGACTGGACGTTCTACTGCTACAAGTGCGAGAGCATGTCCTCGATGAAGACTTGCCCCCACGGCAAGGAGGACCGTCTGCTTCTGTCTGGAACCATGCTCCGGAAGACGCTCTCCGAAGGCGGAGAGATCCCGAAGGAGTTTTCCAAGCCGGAGGTCCTCGACATTCTCCGCGAGTACTACTCGAATCTCGAGGAGAAGGTCGAGATCAAGCTGCACCAAGCGGCAACGGGAGAGGAGGCCAAGAAGTAGAGAGGAGCTCCCGGGATCGCCGGGTTGCAGTGGAAGGAAAGCCATAGGGACGGCGCCCCCTGGGAGTGCGCCGAAGGAGCTGAGTCAGAGCATGCCGAGCTTCGTAAATCCTGAAAAGTGCGATGGCTGCAAGGCCCTCGACAAGACGGCCTGCCAGTACGTCTGCCCGAACGACCTCATGACCCTGGACAAGGGCACGATGAAGGCGTTCAACCGTGAACCCGAGATGTGCTGGGAGTGCTACTCCTGCGTCAAGATCTGTCCGACCCAGGCGGTCGAAGTCCGCGGCTACGCCGACTTCATGCCCATGGGCGCGACGGTCTCCCCCATGGTCAGTACCGACTCGATCATGTGGACCGTGAAGTTCCGCAACGGAACCCTGAAACGATTCAAGTTCCCCACACGGACGACCCCCGAAGGCACGGCCGAGCCGAGCGGCGGGTGGGAGTCCAAGGGTGACATCAACGACCAGCTGCTGATCAGTGAGCCCGACGGTCTGGGCACTGATCTGTTCACCCTCGGGAAGTGAGAGGAACCCTACCTATGCCGAATTGGGAAACCGTTGAGGTCGAAACTGATCTCCTCATCTGCGGCGGCGGCATGGCCGCCTGTGGGGCAGCCGTCGAGGCTGCCCACTGGGCCAAGAAGCACGGCCTGAAGGTCACGCTGGTCGACAAGGCCGCCATGGACCGGAGTGGCGCGGTGGCCATGGGGCTCTCCGCGATCAACCAGTACGTGGGCCTGAAGGACGGCGAGAACACGATCAAGGACTACGTCGAGTACGTTCGCAACGACCTCATGGGTGTCACCCGCGAGGATCTGGTCGCGAGCATCGCGCGCCACGTGGACGGCACCGTCCACCTCTTCGAGAAGTGGGGCCTCCCCATCTGGAAGGACGCGGAAGGCGCCTACGTCCACGAGGGCCGTTGGCAGCTCATGATCAACGGCGAGTCCTACAAGGTCATCGTCGCCGAGGCCGCCAAGAACGCGCTGGGGATGGACAACATCCACGAGCGGGTGTTCATCACCGAGCCCCTGATGGTGGACGGCAAGATCGCCGGCGCCGTCGGGTTCAGCGTCCGTGACGACAAGTTCTACGTCTTCAAGGCCAAGGCCGTCATCGTCGCCATGGGCGGCGCGGTCCACGTCTTCAAGCCGCGCTCCGTCGGCGAGGGTCTGGGTCGGTCCTGGTACCCGCCGTTCAACTCCGGAGCCAGCGCCTACTTCACCCTGAGGTCGGGCTGCGAGATGACCTGCCAGGAGGTCCGCTTCATCCCCGTCCGGTTCAAGGATGCCTACGGCCCGGTCGGCGCGTGGTTCCTGCTCTTCAAGAGCCAGGCCACCAACGCCAAGGGCGAGCTGTACATGCAGACGAACAAGGACGAGCTCCAGAAGTGGGGTCCGTACGGCAAGGTGAAGCCGGTCCCGGCGAACCTCCGCAACTGGCTCATGATGCTCGACGTCATGGAAGGCAAGGGCCCGATCTACATGCAGACCGCGGACGCGATCAAGCGGATCTCGGATGCCGTAGAGGACCCGAAGGCGCGCAAGAAGAAGCTCAAGGAACTCGAGAGCGAGGCCTGGGAAGACTTCCTCGACATGACGATCTCGCAGGCCCTCCTGTGGGCGGCGACCAACATCGCCCCCGAGGAGCAGCCGTCCGAGATCGCCGCGTGCGAGCCCTACTTCATCGGCTCCCACTCCGGCGCTTCCGGCGCCTGGCTCAGTGGCCCCGAAGACCTCCAGACCGACGCCACGCGCGACGACTACTTCTGGGGCTACGCCCACATGGCGACCGTGCCCGGCATCTTCTGCGCGGGTGACGCGTCCGGCGCCTCCAGCCACAAGTTCTCCTCCGGCTCGCATGCCGAAGGACGGATCGCGGCCAAGGCGGCCATCAAGTACGTCCTCGATCACCCCGAGGCTCCGAGCAGCAACGGGGCCCTGGCCGAGACCCTGAAGGAGAAGATCCTGAAGCCCCTGGACGTGTTCCAGGAGCACAAGGACGCCTCCAGCGACCCGGACATCAACCCCAACTTCCTCAAGCCGAAGATGGCGATGTTCCGCCTGCAGAAGATCATGGACGAGTACGCGGGCGGCGTCAGCACCAACTTCACGACGAACGAGCACATGCTCAACAGGGGCCTGGAACTCCTCGATTTCCTCAGGGAGGACTTCGAGCACCTGGCCGCCGAGGACCACCACGAACTCCTGCGTTGCTGGGAGAACGTGCACCGGACCTGGCAGGCCGAGGCCCACATCCGCACTCTCCTCTACCGGGACGAGACGCGTTGGCCTGGGTACTACTTCCGGTCCGACAAGCCCGACCTGAAGGAGGACTGGAAGGTCTTCGTGAACTCTCGCTGGGACCCCGCAACGGGTGACTGGGAGATGTCGAAGAAGCCGATCCACCAGATCTTCTGATCCCTTCTCTCACGGCCCCCCGGCACCGTGCCGGGGGGCCGTCTCTACGTCAAGCCCGCCGGCCGATGCGACGGCCGGTATCGAGGGGAGTGCAATCATGAGTCCCGAAGAGAGACACGGAGAGGGACCCGACTCCCACCCGTCTTCCCCGCAGCCGAAGGAAGACAACGCATCCGCCCAAGGCAGACGCATGGGCGAGCGGATCCTCCAGGACGCCCCGCGACTCGGCCCCAGCGACGAGTTCCGGTTCGGCTGCCACCCCGGCGTCAGCTGTTTCGGGATGTGCTGCGGCGACGTCAACATCGTCCTCACGCCGTACGACGTGCTCCGCCTGCGAAAGCGGCTCGGCCTCACCTCCTCGGAGTTCCTCGCAAGACACACCGTCATCCCGTTTTCCAAGGAGCAGCGCCTGCCCGTGCCGCTCCTCAAGATGCAGGACGACGAGAAGAAGTCGTGCCCCTTCGTCGCGGAGGGCAAGTGCACGGTCTACGAAGATCGACCGTGGGCCTGCCGCATGTATCCGGTCGGCTTCGCCTCCCCCAAGGCCGGATCCGGCGAGACCCCCTTCTTCTTCCTGCTCGAGGAAGAGGGCTGCCGGGGTTTCGAGGAGCAGAGCACGCAGACGATCGAGCAGTGGATCCAGGACCAGGGCATCGCCAAGTACGACGAGATGGGAGCGCTCTTCCAGCCTCTCGCCTTCGATCAGCGTCTGGCCGACGGCCGGGAGCTCGACCCGAAGCAGATGGAAATGTTCTGGATGGCGACCTACGACCTCGACACGTTCCGTCGGTTCGTCCTCGAGAGCACCTTCCTCGACCGGTTCGACGTTTCGGACGAAGAGGTCGAGAAGGTCCGGGAGGACGACGAGGAGCTGATGCGCTTCGCCTTCCGGTGGCTGGCCTTCGCCCTCTCCGGGAAGGCGACGATGAAGCTGAAGGACGACGCGAACCCGGAGTCGAAGTCGTGACCGTGCCCTCGCAGGGCGCAGAGGGCAGTCATCCCCGCGTCCTGGTCCTGGGTGGAGGAATGGCCGGTCTCTCCGCGGCCGTCGAGGCGTCCGAGGCGGGCGCCGAGGTGTACGTCGTGGAGCGAAACGCCTACCTGGGGGGCCGCGTCGCCCAGATGGCCAAGTACTTCCCCAAGCTCTGCCCGCCGCTCTGCGGCGTGGAGATCCACCTGAAGCGGCTGCGAACGACCGAACGCGTGCACCTGCTCACGAACGCCGAGGTCGTCTCCGTCGCCGGCTCCCCCGGCGCCTTCCGGGTCGAGGTCCGGGTGAGCCCGCGCGGGGTGAACGAACGCTGCACGGCTTGCGGCGAGTGCGAGAAGGTCTGCCCGAAGGAGAGGCCGAATCCGTTCAACTACGGCATGGACTCGACGAAGGCCATCCATCTGCCGCACGAGGGCGCCTTCCCCTTCCGGTTTGCGATCGACTTCGATCATTGCGACGGCGTGACCTGCGCCGCATGCGTCGATGCGTGCCCGTACGAGGCGATCGATCTCGAGGAGCAGGCGAGGATCGAGGTCCTCGAGGTCGGCTCGCTGATCGTGGCGACGGGCTGGAAGCCCTACGAGGCCGCGCGTCTCGAAGAGCTCGGAGCGGGTCGGATCGCCAACGTGATCCGCAACGTCGAGATGGAGCGGCTCGCGGCGAAGGGCGGCCCCACGGAGGGGAAGATCCTGCGCCCGTCCGACGGCCAGGAGCCCGAGACCGTGGCCTTCGTCCAGTGCGCGGGATCGAGGGACGAGCTCCACCTCGCCCACTGTTCCGCCGTCTGCTGTCTCGCCAGCCTGAAGCAGGCCCGCTACGTCCTCGAGCAGTACCCCGAGGCGCGGATCACGATCTTCTACATCGACATCCGCGCCCCGGGCCGCCTGGAGACCTTCTTCCACGAGCTCGAGGAGGACGACCGGGTCGAGCTCGTGAAGGGCAAGGTGGCGCGCATCGACGAGGATCCCGCCACCGGCGACGTCACGCTCACCGCGGAAGACACGCTGTCCGGCCGGAAGATGAGCGTGACGGCGAATCTGGCCGTCCTCGCCGTCGGGATGGTCCCGGAGGCGACCGGCGCCGGACTCCCCACCCAGTGGGACACGGACGCCCACGGCTTCTACACGGTCAACGACGCGTCGGTCGGTGTCTTTCCGGCCGGATGCGCGAAACGGCCCGGGGAGGTCTCGGCGTGCGTGAAGGACGCGACCGGCGCGGTGCTCAAGACGATGCAGGTCGAAGCGGACCAAATGAAGGCGGACCCGATGAAGGCGGGGAGGTGATCCGATGAGCGATTCCGTCTCCCTCTTCCTCTGCACGGGCTGCGAGATCGGAGGCGCCCTCGACGTGGAGGCCCTCCAGGGCGTCGCGTCCGAGGACTTCGGCATCGACGAGATCCACGCCCATCCGGCCCTCTGCAGTGCGGAGGGCGTGGCCGCGATCCGGGACGCGATCGGCGAGGACGGCAAGGCGGTCCTGTGCGCGTGCTCGCCACGGGCGAAGTGCGACGTCTTCCGATTCGGCGACCACGTCGTCACGCGGGCCAACTTCCGCGAGGGGGTGGTCTGGTCGCATCCGGCGAACGACGAGGACACCCAGATGCTCGCGGAGGACTACCTCCGCATCGCCGTCACCCAGGCGCAGAAGTCCGAGACGCCGACCCCCTTCGAGGAGGAGATCACGCGCACGGTTCTCGTGGTGGGCGGCGGCCTGACCGGCCTGACTGCGGCGCAGGAGGCCGCGGCGGCGGGCCGAGAGGTCGTCCTCGTGGAGCAGGCGGCGCAGCTCGGGGGCCGGCTCGCGCAGAACCACAAGTCGTTCCCGACGAAGGCGCCGTACCGCGACCTGGAGCCGCCCTTGATCGACGACCTCGTCGAGGCGGTGAAGGCCGAGGAGCGGATCACCGTCCACACCTCGGCCACGATCGAGGAGATCAAGGGGCAGCCCGGGCAGTTCGACGTTCGCCTGACGAGCGCGGAGGGCCCGGCGAGCTTCCGGGTCGGCGGGATCGTCCAGGCCACCGGCTGGAGCCCGTACGACGCCACGAAGCTCGGCCACCTGGGCTACGGGAAGTCCCCGGACGTGGTCACGAACGTCGAGTTCGAGGAGATCGCCAAGACGGGCCGGCTCGTCCGCCCCTCGGACGGGAAGCCGGCGAAGGACGTCGTCTTCGTCCAGTGCGCGGGCTCCCGGGATCCCGAGCACCTGCCGTACTGCTCCGCGGTCTGCTGCCGCGTCTCCCTGAAGCAAGCCCTCTACGTACGAGAGATGGACTCCGACGCCCGAGCGATCATCCTCTACAAGGACATCCGCTCGCCGGCGCAGTGGGAGGACTTCTACCGCCGGGTCCAGGAGGACGAGGGTGTCTTCTTCACGAAGGCGGACGTCACCGGCGTCACCGCCACGAACGGCCGGCTCGAGGTGCACGCCGAGAAGTCTCTCCTGGGCGAGAACATCGTCGTCGAAGCGGATCTCGTCGTGCTCGCCACCGGCATGGTCCCCAACGCGGCCGACGGAGAGGCCATCCGCAGCGTGCGGGACGCCAAGGCCGTCATCGAGAAGAACGAGTCGCCCGTGCAGGTGGAGGCCGCGCAGAAGCTCGTCGACGAGCTCGGCCACCACGAGGGAACCGAGATCCTGAATCTCGACTACCGGCAGGGACCGGATCTGCCGGCTCTCCAGTACGGCTTCCCGGACTCCCACTTCATCTGCTTCCCGTTCGAGACCCGCCGGACCGGCATCTACGCCGCGGGCTGCATGCGCTCGCCGAGCGACACGCTGTCCGCCGAGGAGGATGCGCAGGGAGCGGT
>JAUXCH010000296.1 GCA_030618975.1 Planctomycetia bacterium | reverse complement strand
TCATCGGGTGAGGTAGCGGAACACCGCCTCCAGGTCCTCGTCGGCGGGCACGACGGACTCCACGGTGATGCCCTCCTCCTCGCTCGCCGACGCGACGCGGTCGAAGAGGAGGTCGGGGCGGCGGGTCAGGACCTCGATGCCGTCGTCGCGCCACTCGACGCGGCGTACGCCGTCGACCTCGAGCAGCCGGGCGGCGAGCGGATGGGGCGTCGGGGTGTCGATCCGGACGACGAGCGGGTACTCGGAGAGCTCGCCGCGGATCTCGGCGACCGTCCCCTCGGCGAGTACGCGGCCGGTGTGGAGGAACAGGATGCGGGGGGCCAGGTCCTCGACCTCGTGGAGGATGTGGCTCGAGACGAGGACGCACCGGCCCTCCTCGCCGAACTCGCGGATCAGGGCGCCCAACTCGCGCCGGCCGGGCGGGTCGAGGCCGTTCAGCGGTTCGTCGAGCACGAGCACGTCCGGGCCGTGCGCGAAGGCCTGTGCGAGCTTCACGCGCTGTTTCATGCCCTTGCTGTAGCCCGCGACCGAGCGTGTCTTCGCGTTGGCGAGGCCGACGCGCTCGAGCGCGTGATTCGCGCGGATCCGCGCCTCCACGCGCGAGAAGCCGCCGAGGCGCAGGAGGTAGATCAGCACTTCGAGGGCAGAGGCCTTGGGGTACACGGCGTCCGCCTCCGGGCAGTGGCCGAGGCGCGGCATGACGGAGGGGCGGTTGAACGGGTTCTCGTCGCAGAGGAACACGTGGCCGAGGCTGGGCCTCAGCATCCCGCAGGCGAGCTTCATCAACGTGCTCTTGCCTGCGCCGTTCGGACCGAGGAGCCCGCTCACGCCGGGACCGAACTCGGCCGTGACCTCGTTGAGGCCGAGGACCTCGCCGTACCACTTGCTCACGCCCTCGAGGCGGATGGAGGGGGCGGCGGCGCCGGTCACGACGTGAGCTCCACGGAGCGGGCGCGGCGCCACGCGAAGAAGAGCCCCAGGGCGAGGAGCACGGCGGCGAGGATCCACACCGACTCCGGGGAGGGGAAGAGCGTGCGGTCGATCCCGCGGCCGAACACCGGCGTCGCGCGGATGAAGGGGAAGGTCGTGTCGTGCGGCAGGCCCGCCAGACGCATCGCGTCGCCGAGGACGCCGCGCACGCGCAAGTCGAGGCCGATGCCCTGGAGCAGCACGCCGCCGAAGATCACGACCGCAGCGCCGACCGCGACGGCCGTGCGGCGCGGCGACCGGGACGAGAGGACGAGCAGGAGACCGGTGTAGGCGGCCGCCGTGACGAGGTAGTACTCGACGACGCGCCCCGGGACGTCGAGGTGCGCGCCGAGGAAGGACCACGTCTCGCCGGGGGGGCGCCAGAGGCCCGTGATGAGGTAGAGGAACAGCCCGGGCAGCAGGACGGCCGGGAGGAGCATCAGGGGCAGCACCAGCGCCTTGCCCAGGACGTAGTCCCACGCGCGGAGCGGCCGCACGAGGTAGAGCGGGAGGGCACCGGCCGCGAGGTCGTCGGCGATCAGGCCGCCGCCCACGAAGACGGCGAGGAGGGCCGTGAGGTACGACAGCACCGTGTAGAAGATCCGCAGCACCTGGTCGAGCATGAGCAGGGAGTACTGCTCGGAGTCCACGGCGATCCGGGCGAGGCGGCCGAAGAAGGCCTGACCCATGCCCACCGAGACGTAGAGCAACATGGCGCAGATGGCGAACCAGAGCAGGTAGAGCACGCTGATCCGGCGGAAGGCCCGGCTCCGCCAGATCCGGCCGGAGGCCTCGCGCGCGATCGCGAGGGCCGCGGGCGGCGCGCTCAATCCGCCCACGTAGGGCCGGTAACCGCGCGTGTGGACCGTCACGAGACCGCCTCCCGGGGGCCGTTGACGAACCGGTGGAAGACGGCCTCCAGGCTTTCGCCGGCGGGCGCGACCTTGCGCAGGCGGACGCCGGCGAGGCGGGAGAGGCGGAGCAGGTCGTGGACGCCCTTGGCGTCGGGCAGGGTCAGGAGGAGAGCGCCCCGCGCCGATCCCGGGACGACGTCGTCGATGCCGGCTTCGCCGAGCAGGCGGCGGTACGTGTCGACGTCGCCTTCCACCTGGACGGCGTAGCGGTGGTCGGCGGGTTTCAGGTCGTCGAGGTCGAAGCGGCCGCAAAAGGCGCCCCGATCGAGGATCACGACCGCGTCCGCCACCTTCTGGACCTCGGGGAGGATGTGCGAGGACCAGACGACGTGCTTTGCGTGGTTCGTGGCGAGGTCTCGGATCAGGTCCAACAGATCGTCGCGGCCGGCCGGGTCCATGCCGCCGAGCGGTTCGTCGAGGAAGAGAAGCTGGGGGTCGTGGACCAGGGCCTGCGCGAGCTTGAAGCGCTGGTGCATGCCCGCCGAGTACTCCTCGAGGTCGCGGTAGACGGCCTCGCCGAGACCGACGTGCCACAGCACCTCGTGGGCGCGGCGGAGCGCCTGGCTGTAGGGGAGACCGGTGAGCCGCCCGAGGTAGCGCACGGCCTTGACGGCGGTGGTGCCGGGGAGGCGTGCGTCGAGCTCGGGCATGAAGCCGACGAGGCGGCGGATGTCGCGCCGTCGTCGTCGGGCGTCGAGGCCCAGGACGCGAACCTCGCCCCGCCAGTCGGGGAGGAGGCCCAGGACGCAGAGGAGCAGGGTGGACTTGCCGGCGCCATTGGGTCCCAGGAGTCCCGTCACGCCCTCGCCGACCTCGAACGTGACGCCGCGAAGCGCTTGGACGCTCCCGTAGGTCTTGAACAGGTTCTCGACCTCGACGACGGACATCCCTCAGTTCTTCGGCGCGGTGTTGTGGACTCGGCGCTCGAACCGTGCGCGGTAGGCCTCCAACACGTCCGCGGCCGTCTCCTCGATGGCGCGCTCCGTGATGTCGATGACGGTCCACTCGGGGTGGTCGCGGAAGATGCGGCGGGCCCACGCCATCTCCTCGCGGATGTGCTGGATGTCGCCGTAGTCGGAGTCGCCCTCCACGCCCATGGAGTCCAGCCGTGCCCGCCGGATGTTTGCGAGCACCGACGGATCGACGACGAGGGCGAACACGCGCTGGGGATCCACGTCCTGGAGCTGCTCCGGCGGCTCCTGCCCCTGGACCAGCGGCACGTTGGAGACCTTGTAGCCACGGTGTGCGATGTAGTTCGAGAGCGGCGTCTTGGAGGTCCGGCTGATGCCCACCAGCACGAGGTCCGCCTTCGTGAGGTTCTCGGGGCGACGGCCGTCGTCGTTGTAGACCGCGAACTCGACCGCGTCGATGCGGCGGAAGTACTCCTCGTCCGTCTCGTGACCCAGTCCCGGCAGGTAGAGAGGCGGGAGCCCGAGGTAGCGGCTGAGCTCCCAGATCATGTTGCCCAGCAGGTCCACCGCGGTGACGGTGCCCGTTTGCGCCAGGTTCGCCATGTGAACGCGGAGCTCGGGCTCCACCAGCGTGTAGACGATCAGCGCGTTTCGGTCGTGCGCCCGTTCGACCACCTGGCGGAGCTCCTCCTTGTCGCGGATGTGGCCGAAGATGCGGACGTGGGCGTGGTGACTCGGTCCGAACTGCGCGAGGGCTGCGCTGGCGGCCTGTTCCGCCGTCTCGCCCGTCGAGTCGCTCACCGCGTAGATGAGGTGGTGGTCTGCCATGTCATCCCTTCGACGCGGGGCCGCGGCCCTGCGGGTCCTCGGGGGTGCCGATCCACACGGCGCCGCCCTCGAAGTGCTCCTTCTTCCAGATCGGGACGTCCGCCTTGAGTCGACGCACGTAGTCCTCCACCGCCTCGAGGGCGGCCCGTCGGTGGGGCGAGGAGGTCGCCACCACGACCGCGTCCTCCCCGATCTCCAGCCGTCCGGTGCGGTGGACGCACGCCAGGGCGGTCAGGCCGTGGCGGGCCACGACCTCGGCCCCGATCGTGGCCAGCGCGGCCTCGGCCATGGGCACGTACGCCTCGTACTCCAGGTGCGTGACGCGGCGGTCGGCGGTGTGGTCCCGCACGGTGCCGTGGAAGACGACGACCGCGCCGTTCGCGGGGCCTTCGACCGCGCGGCGGACGGCCTCGGCATCGATCGGGCTCTCGACGATCTGGAACACCTACCCTCCGCTCACGGGAGGGATGAGGGCGACCCGGTCGCCGTCCGCGAGGGCGGTGTCGGGGTCGGCGAAGCGCTCGTCCACGGCGAACCGCAGCCCCGTTCCGAGCGCGCGGAGTCCGGGGTGCGCCTCGAAGAGCCGGTCCGCGAGGGACGCGACGGTCGCGCCCTCCTCGAGGGCGAGGGTTTCCGCCTCCCGGCCGACCGCCTCCCGGGCGGCTGCGAAGTAGCGCACGTCGACGTTCACCAGGTCTCCGGGGCTGCGACTCGGGGAGTCTATGCGTGGGAGCGGGCTCCGGTCCCGTCGGGCCGCCTCGTTGCGTACGGCACGGAAGGCCTGGTCGAAGGTGGGGGGCATGCGGCGCCCAGGATCGGGTGCCGCACGGGGTTTACCGGTGCGGGCCTCGCCCGCGAGGGAG
The DNA here is from genome assembly GCA_030618975.1 of Planctomycetia bacterium. Lineage (GTDB taxonomy): Bacteria > Planctomycetota > PLA2 > PLA2 > JAEUHO01 > JAUXCH01. The sequence continues at coordinate 2,050 of JAUXCH010000296.1, read as the reverse complement.
CGCCCCTGTTACGAGGCGTCGTCCTTCTCGTCCTCCGCCTCCTCGCCGTCCTCCACGGTGCCGAGGAAGCCGGGGAGGTCCACGCCCGCCTGCTTCGCGAGGTCGTGCATCGGTGGCAGCGCGCCGATGAGGCCCCGCAGGAATCCGGCGGTACTGCCGGTGCCGTCGGCGCCCGCCTGGCCGGAGTCCCACACGGTCACCTTGTCGATCTTCAGGTTCTGGATCGCCTTCACCTGTTCGGCGACCAGCTCGGGCATCTTCTCGACCATGAGGAGCGTGGGCGCGAGGTGCTTTTGCGGGGCGCAAGCCTCGAGGAGCCCCCCGTACCCGGCCGCCTTCGCGTCCAGGACCGCCCGGACGCCCTTGGCCTCCGCTTCGTACTTCGCGAGGATCGCGTCCGCCTCACCGCGGGCGACCCGGCGGCGGCGCTCGGCCTCGGCCTCGGCGTCGATCTCGATCTTCTGCCGGTCGATGAGCTGCTGGACGATCTGCTCCTTCTCGAGCTTCGCCTGCTCCTGCTCCCGCTCGGCCTGCAGCACGTCGCGCGCCGAGTTGGCCAGCGCCACCTCGCCGCGGCGCTTGGCGTCGGCACGACGCTCGGCGAGCGTCGCCTCGTAGTCGGCGATCTCGGCCTTGGCCGTGTTCTCGCCCTGCACGGCGTCGGCCTCGAGTCCGGCCACCTTGACCCGCTGCTCCATCTCGGCCTGCTTCTGGCCCTGGACCATCTGCGCCTGCTGCTCGGCGACGGCGATCTCCTGCTCACGGCCCGCCTGGGCCTCGCCGGTGACCCCCTCCGCCTCGAACTTCGCCACGGCGATGCGCCGGTTGCGCTCGGCCTGCTTCTGACCCGAGACGGACTGGGCGCTCTGGTTCGCGACCTCGATCTCGCGCTCGCGGTCGGCGGTCGTCTCGCCGATCGCGCCCATCCTCACGGCCTCGGCCACCTCGATCTTGGCCTGCTGGATCGCCTCGGCGGCGGCCTTCTTGCCGATGGCCTCGATGTAGCCGGACTCGTCGGTGATGTCGCGGATGTTCACGTTGATGACGGCGAGGCCGATCTTGTTCAGCTCGATGCCGACGTTCTTCGTGATCAGTTCCAGGAACTTCTCGCGGTCCTGGTTGATCTCCTCGATGGACAGCGTCGCGATCACGAGCCGCAGCTGACCGAGGATGATGTCGCTGGCGGTCGACGAGATGTCGTTCTCCGAGAGCCCCAGCAAGCGCTCGGCGGCATTCTGCATGATGTCGGGCCGGGTCGAGATGCCGACCGTGAACGTGGACGGAACGTTCACGCGGATGTTCTGGCGCGACAGCGCCTGCCGGAGGTCGATCTCGATCGTCATCGGCTCCAGGGACATGTACACGTAGTCCTGGATGACGGGCCAGACCATGACGCCGCCGCCGTGGATGCAACGGGCGGTCCGCTGGCCGCCGACCTTGCCGTACACCACCAGCACCCGGTTCGACGGGCAGCGCCGGTAGCGCTTCACCATGAAGATCAGGAAGGACATTCCCAGGAGGACCGGCAGCCCGATGAAGAGCATCGGCCCCCAGAGCACCTCGGCCAGCGACCAGAGCATCGTGTTCATGGTTCCCTTCCCTCGTTCCTGTGGATTACCTCGCCGGCCTCGTCAGACCCGCTCGACCTGGAGCGTCTCCGCGCCCTGGATGGCGACGACCTTCACCGTGGCGAAGGACTCGATCTTCTCGCCCGTGCTGACGGCCTCCAGGACCTTCTGGCGGCCGTCCACCGTGATCTGCACCTGGCCCCGGCCCTCGCCCTGCGCGGGGAGCGTGAGGTACACGCGGCCGAGCTCGCCGACGCAGTGGTGGACGTCGTATCCGCCGCTCTCGTTGAGCTTTCGCATCTGGAAGAGCGCGAAGGAGGAGAACACCATCAGTCCGAAGCCGAAGAGCGACGCGTAGATGGCCGACATCACGGGTCCCACGCCCCACTCCACGCGGCAGGCGAGGCCCAGCCACCCCGCGCCCATCATGAAGGACAGGACGGAGACCATGGAGAAGAGGGTGAAGTCCCCCATGTGACCCT
>JAUXCH010000564.1 GCA_030618975.1 Planctomycetia bacterium | reverse complement strand
CGGGCCCGAAGCGCAGGACCTGCAGATCGGCGACGAGGAGGTCACCGTGCGCGTGGTCGTTCCGGAGGATGCCCGGCGCGGCTTGGCGGACCTGGAGCGCTTGCGCCTCCTCACGCCGGCCGGTCGCCGCGTGCCCCTCGGCGAGGTCGTGCACGTGACGACGACCCGCGGGTACGCGTCCCTGCACCGGATCGACGGGAAGCGGGCCGTCACGATCTCGGCGGACGTGGACGCCGACGTGGCGAACGTTCGGGGCGTGACCGAGGACCTCGAGGGCTACCTCGGCAGGGAGATGTCCCGGCACCCGGGCGTCGAGCTCGCGTTCGAGGGACGGCAGAAGGAGACCACCGACTCCATGCGCTCGCTGGGCATCGGCTTCCCGGCCGCGCTCCTCGCCATCTTCTCCATCATCGCCGTGATCTTCCGCTCGTACACGCAGCCCGTGATCGTCATGGCGATCATCCCGTACGCGCTCGTCGGGGCGCTTCTCGGGCACTGGGTCATGGGCTTCCCCGTGACCCTGCTCTCGCTGATCGGCGGCGCGGCCCTCGCGGGCATCGTGGTGAACGACGGGCTCATCCTCGTCGACGTGGCGAATCGTGCGAGGCGAAGAGGCGAGGCGGCGCTGGAGGCGATCGTCCACGCGTCGCGGGCGCGCCTGAGGGCCATCCTGCTCACCTCGATCACGACGGTCGCGGGCCTGGCCCCCCTCATGCTCGAGGGGAGCTTCCAGGCGCAGTTCCTGATCCCGATGGCGATCTCCATCGCCTTCGGGCTGGCGTTCGCGACGATCCTGACCCTGGTGCTCCTGCCGGTCTTCTACATGATCTTCGACGATCTTCGCCGCGCGGCGCGTTGGGCCTGGAACGGACGTGCCGGGGCGCTGGAAGTTCCGGTCGCGCAGGTGGAGAGCGGTGCGCGATCGCGACCCGGGTAGTCGCCGAGGCCACCTTGATCCGGCAATCCTCGATCGGGCAAAGCCAGATCCGCGGGGGATTGGATACCCTCTGTGCGCGCACTTCCGGCGGGCCGCAACACGGTTGCGGTGCTACGCGTCACGACCTTCGGCGCGTTCTGTTCGACTTCTCGACACGGTGGTTCGAGTGGGGGCGCGACCAGGACAGGGCGGAGCCCGGTCCCCGAGATCGCCCCACCGGCTGGCAATCCGAGGCCCGAGCCGCGGACGGGCACGTCTGCATGGCCATTGCTGCAAGTCCTCCGAGCGCCTGGGGCGGCCGGTCCGGCTCGCGTTCCAGCACGTCGTCGAAGCGGGTAGGGGGCCTGTGTGACCACCGCAGGGTGCCGCGCCGTCTTCTCCTGTGGCGTCGTGCCCGACCGGAACCGACTGCCCGACTCCGTCCCGAGGGGACGGCCAGGCACCTGCCTGTGGTCCGAGGCATTTCCGTGGCGGATGGTTCGGTACCGAGCGCAGGAGCGGGAGTTCGAGGCCTGCGAGGGGGTCCACGCCGCCGGCTACGAGCAGCGCTCGGTCCCCCTTCGCTCCCTGGTCAGGCAGAGCGTGTGGCGTGTTCGCCTTCCTGGACTGCGGGCGCCTTCACGGGGGCTTCGCGAGGATCCGCTGCCCCCGGTGTCACGGGGACCTTGCTATCTCTTGCCGCCGACGAGGAGTTCTCCCCGTCCTGCCAAGCCAGGCGTTCGGGCGTCTTCGCCGAGTGGCTCGTGGAAGACGTGCTGCTCGACGTGGCCACACGCCCACGTGGTGTTCACCATTCCGAAGGCGCCTCGGGGACTGATCGAGCGCGAGCGCAAACTCTACGGCCTGATGGCGCAGGCGGTTTGGGAGTCGTCTGGAGGCCCTTCCTGGCGGACCATGCCGGCGCTACCCTGCCCTTCGGCGGTCCTCACGCCGGCTCGCGCGGGGACCCGGAAGGTGACAAACAGGCCAGACGGCGTGCGCGAGACCCGAGGCATTCGTCAGGGGGAGATTGAATTCCTTGTGCGTTTTCGGGAAGGACGACAACGGGGCCCCCTCGAATCCCACGGGTGGGGGTGCCTGCCTCTGAGCTGTCAGATCAGCCACGAACTCTGCGGAAGACCCGAATTCCATGTGGGATCCATGTGGGCGGGCGATTATCCGGTTGCCCGCCCACAGCTTTTTGGGAACACCAGGTGGCGACGGCCATTCCCGTCTACCTGCTCCCTTTGCAGGGCCCGGACTGCTACCCTAAGCGAGGAGGAGCCGCCCTCGTCGTGCGCGGTGCGGGTTGTGTTGCCCCCGCGTCTCGAATCGGGAGATCCCAACATGTCACAATCCGGCGCGCCCGTCGTTCTTCGCTTCCTGCTCCTCGCCTTCGCCCTCGTGCTCGTCCAGTGCGGTGGTTCCGGAGGGTCGGATCCCGTGGTGCAGCCTGAGCCGTTGCCGGTCCTCCTGGGGACCCTCGCCACCACTCCGTCCCGCTACGTCCTCCCGAGCGAGACGACAGGGCAGCTCACGTATCTCACGGGCCCGGGCTTTGGAGGTGGCAGGGCTCTGGCGGGATCGGCCTTCGATCCGAACGCGAACATCCTCTACGCGACCGACCTCTACTCGGACCAACTGTTCACACTCGACACGACAACCGGGGAAGCCACTGTCGTCGGACCGATGGGGTTCGACGTTCGAGGCCTGGCGTTCGACCCGTCCACGAACACCCTCTATGGATCGGACTTCCGCGTAGATCGGCTCGTGACGATCGACACCACCACCGGGCAGGGGACCGAGGTCGGACACTCGGCTCACGGCTCCATCACGGGCCTCGCATTCGACGTGGGCAGCTCCACCCTCTACGGCGTCGATGCCGCCTCCGATCAGCTCCTCACCCTCAACACGTCCACGGGACAGGGGACGCCGGTGGGCGCCCTGGGCTTCGGCTTCCTGGAGGGACTCACGTTCGACTCGACGACATCGACCCTCTACGGTGTCGATCAATCCGACGTACTTCTCACGATCAACACCACGACCGGTGCCGCTACCCCCGTGGGGTCCCTGGGCTTCAGCTCCGTCGATGGACTCGCTTTCGATCCGGGCACCTCGACGCTCTACGGCACGGACACGAACTCCACGCAGGTCATCACCATCAATACGGCCACCGGGCAGGGGACGAAGATCGGGCCGACCGGGCGGACCCGCGTTCGGGGTTCGGCCTACGACTCGGTCACGAACACGCTCTACGGCACGTGCAGCCGCTCCGACTCGCTGATCTCCATCGATCCCGTGACGGGCCTGGGGACAACGATCGGCCCGTTGGGCTTCGGCGAAGTGGAGGCGCTCGCGTTCGATTCGAACACATCGATCCTCTACGGCGCGAACTGGCAAACCTCGCAGCTCCTCACGATCGACGCGAACACGGGTGTCGGCACGGCGGTGGGAGCCCTTGGCGTTGCCAACGTCGTGTCCCTGGCCTTCGATCCCGGCACGAGCACGCTGTACGGGACCTCAGTCACCATGGACCAGTTGCTGACCATCAACACGACGACGGGCGCAGCAACGGCGGTGGGCGCCCTGGGCTTCGACAACGTCAACGGCCTGACCTGGGACCCGGGCACGAGCCGCTTGTACGGGACGGACGTTACCCTCGGTCAGCTCCTGGTCATCGACACGATGACCGGCGCCGGCACCGCCGTCGGCCTTCTGGGTTTCGAGGATCTCTATGGCCTGGCCTTCGATCCGGTGTCGAGCACCCTCTACGCGACGAACTCAGATGTCGACAGCCTTTTCACCATCCATCCTGGCACCGGTCGTGCAACGCCCGTCGGGACGATGGGAATCGGGACCATGTATGGGCTGGCGTTCGACATGGCCGCGCAAGTGCTCTACGGCGTGACGGCGTGGCCCGGGCGTCTCTACACCGTTCATCCGGTCACGGGCATCCCCACTCTCGTGGGCGACATCGGCTTCGACGGCGTGGAGAGCCTCGCGTTCGACCGCAACACCTCCACCCTCTACGCGGTGGACCACGTCACGGACCAACTGCTCAGCATCAACGCCGCAACGGGCACCGGGACCGTGATCGGACCCCTCTCGGGCTACGGCACCGTGTTGGGG
>JAUXCH010000334.1 GCA_030618975.1 Planctomycetia bacterium | reverse complement strand
GGCGGGCCTCGTGATCGAGTCCACGTTCACGTCGGTCGCGGACATGGCTCAGGTCACGGTGCCGTGGTTCCCCTTCGTGGGCCGCCTGGCGCGGACGAAGTTCGAAACCGTGGATCGGATTGGCCTGGTTTCCTGCCCCATCCTTCACTTCCACGGCCGCCTGCGCCTCGATCTGCGCGTCGATCTTGTCGAGGTCGGCCCGGACCTCGCCCGCGTTCTCCGCGTCCCGCGCCCGATCGAGTGCGGCCAGGGCGTCGCGGTACGCGCCCTTCGAGACGCTCGTCTCCGCCAGGTCGACCAGCCGCTTCGCGTCGCCGGACACCATCGTCTCGAGCCACCGGACGGCCTCCTCCACCGGGAGCAGCGCGAACTGGTGACCGACGTTGGAGGTGAAGAAGTGGAGGGTGGGGAAGCCGCCGTCCACCATGCGCTGGTGGCAGTACTCGCCGGAGCTGAACGCTACGACGTTGTCGCCCTTGCCGTGGATCGGCGCTAGGGCGACGGCCCGCTGGGCCGCGCGCTCCTGCTCGTCCTCGAAGTTGTCGGGTTCGCACTGCACGAGGAGGTTGCACGACATGGGGAAGACGCCGGCCACCTCGCCCGGGAAGTACTGGAGGATCGCGTAGGTCAGGAACCCGCCCTGGGAGTGGCCGCCGGCGAGCCAGTGGTCGATGGGGTAGTGGGCCTTCAGCTCGGCCAGGGCCTCGCCCACGAGCGCAGGACTCTGCCGGCGGATGAAGGGCGCGCCCCAGTCGGGCCCGCTGTAGTTGATGTAGGTGAAGTTGTAGACCCGGTTCCCGCCCTTGCTCCCGGACGAGATCTTCTCGCCGTCGAAGCCGACGAGGATGGTGTCCTCGGCGAGCTTCGGCCACGCCGCGGCGATCGTGTCGACGTACGCGCGCGAGGTCATGTTCGACCCGTGGAAGAAGGCGATGGCCGGGTACTTCTTCGACGCGTCGAAGTCCTTCGGTACGCGCAGGTGGAAGTTCAGCCAGCTCTTCGACTGACCCTCGACCACCTTCCCCGGCGACGGCTTCGGCAGCTTCGGCGCGATCCGGTACGCGCCCCAGAACCTGCTGTTCGACGTGCCCGACGCCTGGAACGTGCCCGTGAAGGTGTTGCCGTCCTCCCACAGCTCGAACACGCCCTCGCCGCGCGCATTGGGGTCCCGGTACTCGAAGCGGAGCTCCCTGCCCTTCACCGTGCCTTCGATCGAGTACTCGTCCCGGAACCCGTAGGTCCCTTCCACGGTGAGACCCTTCTGCTTCAACGTCATGGGCCCCCACGAGCCGGACCAGTGGCCGTCGAAGGAGGACGATCCCTGGGGCGCGCCCCCCTCCATCCGCACGAGCGAGGCGAGCGCACGCGTCTTGAGCGTCTTCTTCTTCCCGTCCGAGGTCGTCAGCTTGAAGGAGGAGGTGGTGATCTTCCCGCGGAGCTCCACGTCGTCGGTGGTCGTGACCACGTCCGGATCGCCGAACTGGATCGACCGGATCTTGCCCGGGTCCACGGTGGCGGATCCGAAGCCCGTCTTCATCTTCAGGCTCGAGAGCTTGAGGCGGCCCCTCAGCGTCGTCCCGTCCTTCGTCTCCACCTGGACGTCGATTGTGTCTGCCGCGAGGGCGGTCGACCCGCAGAGGCAAAGGGCCAGCAGGACGCAGGTGACGGTCTTCGGCATGGTCGTCTCTCCCCAGGAGCACGGAGCGTAGGGCAATCCTGGGTGCGCGGGCAAGGCCGCATCGGTATCCTCCGGCCCATGCGACGTCACCTGCCTCTCGCCCTCCTGTTCGCGCTCCTGGGGACCCTCCCGGCGGCCGCGGAGCCGCCAGCCGCCCCCGACTGGGAGAACCCGCAGGTCATCGGACGGAACAAGCTGCCGCCTCGCGCGACCTCCGTTCCGTACTCAGATCCCGACGCCGCACGGCGAGGCGCCGCGTCGCCGTGGGTGCTGTCGCTCGACGGGACGTGGCGCTTCGCCTGGGCGCCGCGGCCCGCCGAGCGCCCGATACGGTTCGAGGCGGTCGGCTACGACGACTCGGCGTGGGACGAGATCTCCGTGCCCTCCAACCAGGAGGTTCTCGGCTACGGCCGCCCCATCTACACGAACGTCCGCTACCCCTTCGAGCGGGACCCGCCGCGGGTGGGACACGCCGACAACCCCGTCGGCTCCTACCGGCGCACCTTCGCGGTCCCGGAGTCGTGGACCGGGCGCCACGTGCTGCTCCGCTTCGAGGGCGTGGATTCCGCCTTCTACGTCTGGGTCAACGGACAAAAGGTCGGCTACAGCCAGGGCAGCCGCACGCCCGCCGAGTTCGACGTGACGGGCCTCGTGACGCGCGGCCCCAACGTGCTGGCCGTCGAGGTCTACCGCTGGTCGGACGGCAGCTACCTCGAGGACCAGGACATGTGGCGGTTGAGCGGGATCTTCCGCTCCGTCTCCCTGGTCTCCCTCCCCCCGGTGCACCTCGTCGACCTGCACGTGACCACGCCGTTCGTGCCGGCGGGGCACTACCGGTCAGCGCGCGTACACCTCGCGGCCCGGGTCGCCAACCTCGGCCGGACGGATGCGCCGCCGCACGCGGTGACGCTGCACTTCGAAGGCCGCACCCTCCGGGTCGAGACGCCGCCCCTGCCCGCGGGCGGGGAGCGAACGGTCCACCTCGACCTCGGCGCCGGGCGGCCTCGCCGCTGGACGGCGGAGACGCCCAATCTGTACACCACCGTCACGACGCTCACGGCCCCGGACGGCGAGACGGTGGACGCACGCCGCGTCGTCGTGGGCTTTCGCGAGATCGAGATCCGCGGTCGCATGGGGCTGTTCGTCAACGGCCGGTCCGTGAAGCTCCGGGGCGTCAACCGGCACGAGCACGACCCCGACACCGGTCACGCCGTGAGCCTCGAGTCGATGATCGAGGACGTCGAGCTGATGAAGCGGTTCAACGTGAACTGCGTCCGCACCAGCCACTACCCGAACGACGAGCGGTTCTACGACCTGTGCGACCGCTACGGGCTCTACGTGATCGACGAGGCCAACGTCGAGTCGCACGGCATGGGCTACGGGAAGGAATCGCTCGGGCACGACCCGGCGTGGGAGCGAGCCCACGTGGACCGCGTCGTCCGCATGGTGGAACGCGACAAGAACCACCCGTCCATCATCCTGTGGTCGCTGGGCAACGAGGCGGGTCCGGGGCGGAACTTCGTCGCGTGCCGTGAGGCCCTGCGCGCGATCGACGACACGCGCCCCGTCCACTACGAGCGGATGAACAGCGTCGGCGACGTCGACAGCGCCATGTACCCGAGCGTCGCCTGGCTTCGGTCGCGGGGCCGGTCGGGCTCGCCCAAGCCCTTCCTCATGTGCGAGTACGCGCACGCGATGGGCAACGCGGTCGGCAACCTCCAGGAGTACTGGGACGAGATCTACGCCCGACCCAACCTGATCGGCGGCTGCATCTGGGACTGGGTCGACCAGGCGCTCCGGAAGCGAATCGAGGGATCAAGCGACGGGTACTTCGCCTACGGCGGCGACTACGACGACGAACCCCACCCCAACGACGGCAACTTCTGCTGCAACGGCATCGTCGGGCCCGACCGCGAGGTCACGCCGAAGCTCCGCGAGGTGGGCAAGGTCTACCAGCCGATCGGGATTCGCCGCGACCGCGAGGGACGCGTCGTGGCCACGAACCGTCACGCCTTCCTCGACCTGTCCGCCTTCCAACCCCGCTGGCGCCTCCAGGAGGACGGGGTGGTGATCCAGGAAGGCACGTTGGACCCGTTCCCGTGCGTGCCCGGCGCCATGGCGGTGGTGCCCGTCGAGCTCGAGCCGTTCGAGCACGAACCGGGCGCGGAAGTCCTCCTGCGCGTCGGCTTCCACACGACGGAGGACGCGCCGTGGGCGAAGGCGGGGCACGAGGTCGCGTGGGAACAGCTCGAGATGCCGTGGGTGGCTCCGCCCGCCCCGCTTCCCGATCTCGATGCCATGCCCGGATTGGAGAGCGCGGGCAACGAGCATCACCTGTTCGTCCATGCGGAGGGGTTCGACCTCGAGTACGACTACGACGAGGCGCGCATCACGTCACTCGTCTACGACGGCAAGGAGATGCTGCACGACGGGCAGGGCCCGGTGCTGAACGTCTACCGGGCGCTGACCGACAACGACGGCTGGTTCCGCTCGGCGTTCGAGAAGGCGGGACTCGAAACCCTCGAACGCCGCGTGCTCGACCACGAGATCGACGTGCTGCCGATAGGCGCGCTGCGCTTCCGGGTGCTCACCGAGTGCCTGGGCAAGGCCGGCGCCGGGTTCCTCCACGACGCGACGTACACCGTGCTCGGAAGCGGCGAGATCGTGATCGACAACGACGTGACGCCGATCGGCGACCTGCCGCCGCTGCCGAAGCTCGGGCTCGAGATGCGCCTGGCGCCCGAGTACGAGACCTTCACCTGGTACGGACGCGGGCCGGGCGAGAGCTACCCGGACAGGAAAAGGAGCTGCGAGATCGCGCTCTGGGAGACGACTGTCACGGGCACGTACGTGCCCTACGTCAGACCCCAAGAGCACGGCAACCGCACCGACGTGCGCTGGGCCGCTCTCACCGACGAAGCCGGCGACGGGCTGCTCGTGGTCGCGGGCGAGCCGCTGAACGTCACGGCGACGCATTACGAGGCATCGGATCTCGAAGCCTCGCGGCACCGCAACGGCCAGCCGAAGCGCTACGTCCCGCTCGTCCCGAGGAAGGAGATGATCCTCTCCCTCGACGCCGCCCAGATGGGGCTCGGCGGCGCGAGTTGCGGGCCGCGTCCGATGCCGGAGTACGTCCTGCGTCCGGAGCGCACGCAGTTCCGCGTGAGTCTCAGGCCCCACCGGGAGGCACTGCGGCGCCAGCCCATTCCCGTGGCCGTCGCGCCCACGATCCGCCGCGATCGCGCCGCGGTCGTGACCATGAGCACCCCGACCCCGGGTGCGAGCATCCGCTTCACGCCCGACGGGTCGTCTCCCACCGATGCGGATGCCCACTACACCCGGGCCTTCCGGTACACGGACGCGGCGGCGATCCGCGCCGTCGCGACGGGCCCGGGACGGCTCCCGAGCCCCGTCGCCTCGCTGGACCTCGCGGCCACCGAGCCGCTCATCGAGGTGAACAAGCGCCGGTGGAAGCTCTTCCACGTGGACAGCGAGCAGCCTGGAGAGGGCTGGGCGAAGCACGCCTTCGACGGCGATCCCGACACGTTCTGGCACACCAACTGGCAGACCACGAAGGAAGCGCAACCCCACGAGCTGACGATCGACCTCGGCGAGACGCTCCGGCTGGAGGGGGTCGAGGTGCTCCCACGGCAGGACTCGAGGAACGGCTGGATCGCGGACTACGAGATTCTCGTCAGCCTCGACGGCGAGACGTGGCAGCAGGCCGCCGCCGGTCGGCTACCGGCCGCGTCGGCCCGCCAGCGGATTTCCTTCGCGCATCCCGCAGAGGCACGCTTCCTCCGGATCGTCGCGAAGAGCGAGGCACGGGGCGCCTACTACGCGACCCTCGCCGAGGTCGACGTGCGCGCCGTGGAGCAGGTCGATTCCTTCCACCTCGTCTGGCCGCAGGACGTCACGCGGCCCTGGATCGGCCCCGAGACCTACGCCAACCGGGTGCAGGACTGGCGGCTGCACGACGGCCGGGCGGAGTGCCTGGAGGCGCGCGTGAAGCAGCCGATGCGTACGCTCCACGTGCTCACCGCCTCGATCGCAGACGACGAACCGGGGTACTTCGGGCTGAGCGTCGTCATCGACGTGCCGCCGTCGGAGGCACCGGGTACGGCGGACACCTGGGCCGGATTCCTGATCGGCGCGGGAGGATCCCACGTGGATCACCGCCTCACCGCGCTGGTCCAGGGGCACCCCGCGAAGGACGGAGGTCTCGTCTGTGCCGTCGACGGCACCGGCCGCGTCGTGTTTCGGGACAACGAGACGAACGTGAATCCGGGCAACCTCTGGACCGTAGCCGGCAAGCTCGCACCCGAGGAGCTTCGCGAGATCG
>JAUXCH010000098.1 GCA_030618975.1 Planctomycetia bacterium | reverse complement strand
GGAGGCGACCATGCGCACGCGGCGACCTGTATTCCCTTCGGCTCCGGCCCTGCTCGCCGGACTGGCCCTGGTGGCGCTGCTCCTGCTGCCAGCGTGCAGCGACCGGGGTCCCCATTCCCTCAACGACGTCACCTACTGGCGCGTGAAGCTGAGCCACGGCGAGGGCATCGACGAGATCGTGGCGCAAGGCAGCGCGGCCGTGCCGCTGCTCAACACGCTGCTCGCCGACTCGAACGAGTACGTCGTCCAGCACGCGGCCATGGCCGTCCAGCAGATCGGGGCCTCCGCCGCAGGCACCGTGCCCGCGATGGTGAACGCCCTGATCCGGTATCCGGGACAGCCCTACGTGACCCAGGCGCTCAAGGCGATGAAGGGCGACGCGGTCGAGCACCTCGTGCCGTTTCTCTCCGACGGCGACGCGGAGGTGCAGAAGCAGGCGATCGAGGCCCTCAACGGGATCGGGCCCGCCGCGGAGCCCGCCGTCGAGCCCCTGCTCAGAATCGTCGAGGACACGTCCGCGTCGACCGAGATCCGGCGGTTGGCGTTGGTGACGCTGGGCTCCATCGGAGAGCGCGCCGTGTCCGCGATCCCACGGATCAACGAGGTCGCGCTCAAGGAAGACGCGCTGAGGCAGTCCGCGGCGATGGCGATGAAGCGCCTGAAGTGGGCGAAGCGTGTCCGCGAAAAGGGCGGCGACCGCTGACCCCCACCCTGCGGGGCGCGCTTCGCCTGCTGTCCGCCGGCGTGCTCGTCGCCCTGCTGGGATCCACCGCGGGTGCCGAACCGGAAGACGCGCCCGGTGCGTCCTTGCCGCAGGGCCCCGGCCTCGCCACCGACCACCCCGGCGACCGCGGCATCGAACTCGCGGACGGCGTCCTGGTCGCCGAGAGCTTCGAGGAGGGCACGGTCGCCGACCTCTCGAAGCGCTGGAGCGAGGTCAAGAATCCGGGCGGCTCCGTGCTGCGCTTCGTCGAAGACGTGCCGGCGGGCGCCTGCGGGAAGCGCGCACTCGAGATGCGGGCCACCGTGGGAACGAACACGGGCGGCCACCTCTACCGCACCTACGACGAGCGCGACGTCGTGCACCTCCGCTTCTACGTGAAGTTCCTCGACAAGGAGTACATCCACCACTTCGTGACCCTCGGCGGCTACCGCCCCGCGACGCGGTGGCCGCAGGGGCACGCGGGCAAGCGTCCGCGAGGCGACGAGCGCTTCACCGTCGCCATCGAACCGCACGGACGGGGCGGCCGGCACGCCGCGCCCGGCGTCTGGTCGTTCTACGACTACTGGCACGAGATGAAGCGCTCCGCGGACGGCGGGCACTGGGGAAACGCACTGCTCGCCGCGAAGCCGCCGCCCGTGCCCCTGAACCGGTGGCAGTGCGTGGAGGTGAGGGTCGCGTTGAACTCGGCGCCCGGCCTGCGGGACGGCGAATCGGCGTTGTGGCTCGACGGCCAGCCCGTCGCCTGGTTCCGGAAGGGCGCGCGGCGGGGACCGTGGACGGGCATGGGGTTTCGGCTGCTCGAGTCCGGCGGCGAAGCGTTCGAGGGCTTCTCCTGGCGCACGGACACGCGCCTGCGCGCCAACATGCTGTCGCTCTCGCTCTACGTGACGGATCGCGCGATGCGGAAGAACGGCGTGCAGGACCCCACCGGCCGCGTCGTGCGGGTTCGCTTCGACCACGTCGTCGTCGCGGACCGCTACGTCGGCCCGTTCCCAGCGGCCCTATCCCCCCGGCGCTAACCCGGCTACGATGGGCCGCATGGCCACCCCGCTGCGAGCGCTGCCGTGCACGGTCCTCCTTCTCCTGGTCGGGGCCGCCCCGGCGCTCGGCCTCACGGCCTGCGGGCAGCGCGAGGATCCGGCTGTGCTGCGCTACGACGGGCTCTATCGCTCGGACCCGCGCGTGTCGGGGCGGGTGCGCTTCTCGAGGTACCTGCGCTTCTACGAGGACGGCGCAGTCCTCAGCGCGTCGTTCGCGGGAGAGCCGCACGAGGTCTTGACGTGGCTTCACGTGCCCTTCGAGAACCACGGGCGCTACGTCCTCGAGGGCACGTCCCTTCGTTTCTCGTGCACGAGTCCGCGCGGATCGGTCGACTGCCAGGGCGAGGTCCTCCACGACGGTCTCCGACTGACCTGGCACAGCCACGTCAATGGGCAGGACGGCGAGACCCGCTACCAGTTCGTGGAGCTTCCGGAGGCCCCGGACCGCTGACCTGGGCTGCGGCGGTCGCCCCGAACAAGGCGCGAGACTCGGGCGGCCCCGACGGGTATGCTGACCGCGGGAGGTCGAGATGCGTCGAATCGCGATCGCGTCGCTGATCCTGGGCTCGTTCGCAGCGTCCGCCGCGGCGGGTGGCTGGCGAAACTTCGACGGTCGGGCGGCGCCCGAGATCACCGCGTCGCAGTGGCTCCACGTGCCCGAGGGCTCCGCATCGCTCGAGAGCCTCGAGGGCAAGGTCTGGTTGCTGAACTTCATCGGCATCCACTGAGGCCGCTGCCTGGTGAAGGTCGGGCACCTTCAAGAGCTCCACGAGAAGTACTACGACCAGGGATTCCGCGTCGTCGCCATCGCCGACGAGCCGCCGCAGGAGGTGAAGGAGGTGCTGGAGGGCAAGGGGGCCCGCTACTGGATCGGCATCGATTGCGACCAGGACACGCTCCAGCGCTACGCCGGCGAGGGCTCGCTCGCCATCCCCCACTACTACCTCGTCGACGTCGACGGTGTCGTCGTCTCCTCGGAGCTTCCCGACGAGGCGCGGATCGAGGAGTTGCTGAAGCACGTCTTCGAGCCCGCGCTGGGCAAGGACCTCCACGAAAAGCTCGCCGACGCACGCGAGGACTACGAGCGCGGCGCCGCGGGCGCGGCCTGGAAGACCGCGGGCAAGATGGTGGAGAGCGAGGACGAGAGCCTCGCGGAGGACGCGACCTTCCTGCGCGAGAAGATCGAGCGATACGTCTCCTGGCAGCGAGAGCGCATCGAGCGCTCCCTCGCAGAAGGCCGGCACGCCGACGCCATGGGCGAGTTGCTCGTCTTCGAAGTCCGCTTTGCGAAGATGGACGCCTCGAAGTGGGCGTCGGAGCAGATCAAGGCACTCGAGAAGCACGAGGACATCCACGCAGAACGCTTCGCGTGGGACAAGCTCCGCAAGGCGATCGCCAAGGAGGCGAAGGGCGTCGAGAGGCGGAGTGCCCGCAAGTCGGTCGTCTACGCGTACGGCAAGGTCGTGAAGAGCCACGCAGGCACCGTCGCGGCGAAGATCGCCAAGGAGCGCATCCAGGCGCTGGGCGGCAAGTAGGCGACCCGGTCCGTAGGATGGGCCTCGGTCGATCGTTCGGCGAAACGGGCGGAGGGCAGGTCGTGTGTCGCGAGTGCAAGGTCGAGGACGTCGTCCAGGTCGAGTGGCTGGATCCCGAGGAGGACCTCTCCTGCGAGTGGATCGACGAG
The DNA here is from genome assembly GCA_030618975.1 of Planctomycetia bacterium. Taxonomy (GTDB): domain Bacteria; phylum Planctomycetota; class PLA2; order PLA2; family JAEUHO01; genus JAUXCH01. The sequence continues at coordinate 7,022 of JAUXCH010000098.1, read as the reverse complement.
GAGGAGGCGGAAGACCTCGACGAATCCGGAGTCGAAGAGGACGAAGAGGTTCCGATGTGTTGCGAGGAGGCCAGCCTGCTGCTTCACATGCGCATGGTGCAAGCCCACCTCTGCGCCACCCACACCATGGAGGAGAAGGCGGAGCTGGCCTCGGGCTTCGGGGATCTGCTCGAGGACAGCGGACTGCAAACCGGCTCGGAGTTCGTGGCTCTCGGGTCCGACGAGCGGGAGTCGTGCGACGAGTGCTCGAATCCGGCGACCCACGCCCACGTGGTCCTCTACGAGCAGTTCTACTGCGAGACGCACGCCAGGGAGGCCGGCGCCTCCCTGCCGGCCCGCTCGTGACGAGGGGGGCGTCGCGAGGGACGTCGTGTCGTCTTCGAAGACCGCGGGATTCTTCCCGACTCCCGAGCCTCCGGCACGGGAGCGAACCTAGTCCTGGTCGCGGAGCTGCCGCTCGGCCTCCAGCCAGTTCTCGTCGTCCCGGCCGGCGGGACGCCCGCACTCGAGCCAGATCCGGCGCGCGCGCTCGCGAATCTCCGACTCGGTCGGGGGCGCCTTCTTCACGGGCGCCACGCGCTGCTTCGCCTTGGTCTTCGGTGCGGGCTTCGGTGCGGGCTTCTTCTTCGACGTCGTGGAGGCACTCGCCTTCTTCTTCTTCGCCCTGGGCGTCGCCGGCTTCTTCTTCGGCGTCGTCGCCTTCTTCTTCGGCGTCGCAGCCTTCTTCTTCGCCGTGCTCTTCTTGCTGGCCTTGGCCATCGAACGCATCTCCCGGGTCGGCGCGGCCGATCCCACATCCACCGGTTGGGGGGTCGCCGCGGCACGCTGCCTGCGGGATCCCTACCTCGAGGTCGCGACCCGCGGGACGCGACGAACCGGCCATTTGACCACCGGACCCGGGGGACTGGAAGCAAGGGCGAGGTGGGGATGCGTTGAATCGCGGGTCGAGAATCCGCGCTCCGCCGCCCGAGCCGGAAGCCGGGAGCCGGGAGCCGAGCCACCCCCGAGGCGGCGCCGCGCGCCCCGCTACGATGCGCCGGGAGGCGCACGATGGCAGCACGCAAGGCGTTCTTCGGACCCGGCCTCATGTCGTTCCTGAAGGACCTCGCCGCGAACAACCGGCGGGCCTGGTTCGAGGAGCACAAGAGCCGGTACGAGGCCGAGGTCCGGGAGCCGGCGCTCGCGCTCATTCGGGCGTTCGCGCCCCGCCTCGAGCGCATCTCGCCCTACTTCGTCGCGAGCGACCGCAAGGCCGGCGGCTCCCTCATGCGCATCTACCGGGACGTGCGCTTCAGCAGGGACAAGTCGCCCTACAAGACGAACGTCGGCATCCAGTTCCGCCACGAGTCGGGGAAGGACGTACACGCCCCGGGCTTCTACGTACACGTCGAGCCTGCGGAGTGCTTCCTCGGGGCCGGCATGTGGCACCCGGAGTCGGGCGCTCTCCGGGCCGTGCGGGACGCCATCGTGAGCGACCCCGCCGCGTGGAAGAAGGCGCGAGACGCCAAGGCCTTCCGCAAACGCTGGGACCTCGCCGGAGACTCGCTCCAGCGGCCTCCCCGGGGCTACGACGCCGACCACCCGATGGTCGAGGACCTGAAGCGGAAGGACCACATCGCCGTCGCGCACCTCGCCCCCGAGGCACTCACCTCCCCGGACCTGCTCGAGGTGCTCGCCGACCGGTTCCGCGCCGCGAAGCCCTACCTCGCGTTCCAGGCCGCGGCCCTCGACCTGCCGCTCTGACCCCGGCGAGGCCCCCGATGCAGATCGTCCCGTTGAGCGCCGAACACGAGCTCGCCCTGCGCGACTTCCTCGCGGACTTCGTGCGCGTCGGCGAAAGCGACGTCCCCGGGTACTTCGCCGACGCGTCGTGGTCTCACGACGAGATCGTCGCGAACCTCGCGGCCGGGTCCCGCGGTGAGCACCTGCCCGAGGGCTGGGCCCCCTCGACGACGTCGTTCCTGGAGGACGACGGCGAGATCCTGGGCGTCGTCAACTTGCGCCACCGCCTCACGAGCCCGCTGCTCCGCTGCGGCGGACACGTGGGATACGGCGTACGGCCCTCGGCGAGGGGCCGGGGCCACGCCACGCGGATGCTCGAGTCGGCGAAGCAGCAGGCGCGGGAACTGGGCATCGACCGCATCCTCGTCACCTGCGACACCGACAACCGCGCCTCGACCTGCGTCATCGAGAAGTGCGGCGGCGTCCTGTACGACGTGCTCGACGGCGCGTCGGGCGGGACGATCCGGCGCTACTGGATCGCGCTCTGAGAACGCGGGCGGCCTGCGCCGCTACCGCGAGGCCAGACCCTGCAGCCACCCTCGGCCGTCGACGGCGTCGTCGGCGAGGAACGGTTGCGGGTCGTCCTTGTCCTCGGGCTCGAGCATGTCGAGCTCGTTCCACTCGTAGAAGCGGGCCCCGCCGTCCGTGAAACCCATGACGAGGCCGTCCGGGTCGTGGACCGGTCCGTCGTCGTCGTCGCAGACGATCGGCACGGTCTGGTTCATGCGGTCCGGGGTGATGAGGTACGCCCGCGTCGCGTTGCGCCGACCGGCGTACGACGTGAGCGCGTGGAAGTCCGTTCCCGCCCGCAGGGCCTGGATCGTGATCTCGCGGTACCGCTCGGTCGGGCTCTTCGCCTGCGTGTACCAGACGTCGCCGGGCGAGAAGAGAACCTCGAGGTTGTCCGGGTTGCGGATGTCGAGGGTCCTGTGGGCGACGAGCGACAGCACGAAGCCCTTGCCGTCGAAGCCCGGCCAGCCGGCATCGAGGCTGCGGTCGGACAGGAGCTGCGAGAGGCTGCGGACACGCGCGATGCTCTCGACGCGCCGCGCCTTCTTCAGCACGTGCGGCACGACGACGGTGACCATGCCCATGAGCGTGACGATGATCCCCATGACCACGAGGATCTCGATGAACGTGAAACCGGATTCGCGACGATCCATGACAGGCCCTCCAAGAGGTGTGCAGCGGGGGTGCGATCGGAGAGGTCGGCGCACTTCCGCTTCTCACGTCTCAATCCGCGTGCCGATCACTGCGTGCGCGCGAAACGCGGGGCGTTCCCTCGGAAAGCGCCCGGGAACAGGGCGTCGAGCCCGGAAACGCGACGCGAGCGGGAACGGGATTCGGCGCGTCGCTGCAGGCGAAGCCGGGCGAGGTGAGAACGGCGTTGCCGGACGAGCCCGTACCGGATAGCTGGTGACCAGGGGAACGCCGCAGGGTGGTTCGCTCGCGGGACGAACCGGGAGCCCTCGTGGCGTGGTGCGACCCAGGCTGAGCCCGGGCTGGAAGGAGAAGACCAACACCTCGCCGGTCTCGTCGTAGGATCTACCGATGTGGGTCCCGAGGAGGAGCCATCTCATGAAGCTGCGCCCGGCTCCGATCTGGCTGCTGTCCGTCGCGATCCTGGCGGCGGGAGGATGTCGAACCCGACTTCCCGTGGAGCCGGCAGTGGCGGCGGCTCCCACCCGAGCCCCGGCCCCGCGCCGCGTGGAGACCACCTCGTCCGGGATCGCCGCGTTCCTGCGGGGAGACGTGAACCTCGAGCGGGGCCCCGCCGAGGCGTCCGATCCCACGCGCCCCTTCCTCGCCGACTTCAAGCCGGACCGTCTCCGGGACATGGTGCGCCTCGACCGGTTCACCGATCGGCGACGTGGCTCCTGGGGTTTCCTCACCGCGTCCGCCCAGGTCTGCGTGCCCGCGCATCACCGGTAGACGTCGCTCGGGTGCCCGGCGATCGGGGCGCGACTCCGCGCGGATCGAACGCCTCGCTTCCCGCCGATTCCAGGATCGAAGTATCATCGGCCCTGGAGAATCACGATGCGACGCCTCCGTTCGCTCCCCTACTGGGTGAAGTTCACCGCGCTGACGGTCGCCATCGGAGTGGCATGGTGGACAGCCGTCGTGATCCTCCCGGGCGAGGGCTGGAAGCGCCCGGGCCGCGTCACCGCCTTCGGCCTCGTCGCACTGCTCGTCTTCATCGTGGTCGCCGTCGTCACGCACCACCGCGATTGGAGGAAGATGGAGAACGACCGCATCGAGCGGAAGCGGCGAAGTCGCTCGCCGTGATGGTTTTCGGCTCGGACAGCGACCGGGCGCACGACGACTGACCTCGTCCGCCGACCGGTGCGACGATGCCGTGCGAGCGTCAGCGCTGCCGGTAGGGTCGTCCGAGCCTGTAGAGGCGAACGCGCTCCCGGATCTCCCGCGCGCGATCGGGGTCCTTCGCCGCGGCCAACTTCGCCGCTTCCTCCGCGGTCTCGACCGCGCGTCGGAAGTCACCGGTCTCCGCGTACGCGGCGGCCAGCGCGTCGAGCGCGACGGGCTCCGACCGCCCCGTCATCTCCACGGCACGCCGGGCGAGCTCGACGGCCCGCGCGCCGTCCCGGATCCGGGCCTCGGGCCGCGTGGCGAGGTGCCACGCCAGGATCATGCGCGCGAGAGGATCGCGCGGGCGCTGCTCGACGAGTGCCTCCATGTGAGGCAGCGCGGCCTGGATCTTGCCCTGCCGAACGAGGATGTCCACGACGTAGCCGCGCACGGCGCCGTCCTTCGGATCGCGCTCGAGCGCGCTCAGGAAGTGCACGAGCGCCTGGTCCGTCCGACCGAGCTCGAGGGCGATCATGCCGAGGTTCTTGCGCGCCACGACGAGTTCCGGGTTGGCCTCGACGGCGCGTTCGAAGTGCAGGGCCGCCTCGCGCAGGAGTTTCTTCCGCCCCAGCGCCAGCCCCAGGTTGTGGTGCGCCATGGCGTCGTGGGGATTGACGTCGACCGCCCGCCGCCACAGGGCCATCGCGCCTTCGATTTCCCCGTCTTCCATGAGCACGACACCCAGACTCGTCAGGACCTGGGGGTTGCGCCCGTCGATGGCCAAGGCCTGCTCGTAGTGCGCGCGAGCCTCGGAGGTCCGCCCCAGCTTCTGGAAGACCCGCCCCAGCGAGGCGTGGGCCCGGCTGAACTCGGGGTCCGCGGCGAGGGCCTCCTGCAGGTGTTCGACCGCCTGCTCGGAGCGGCCCTCGCGCAGGAGGGTGAGCCCGCGCTGGAAGTGCACGTGGTGGCGCGCGGCGGGCACCTCGATCTCCTGGATCGCGTCGTAGTCGGCGTTCAGGAACTCGGGGATGTTGACGGCGCGATTCGCCGCCGTCGAGTTCGGGATCAGGATGGGCGGGGAGTCCCGCCCCTCGTCGTCGATGTGGGTGAGGAACATCTGCGTGTAGGGCGTGTTGACCTTCGAGGAGAAGACCATCCACCGGCCGTTCGGCGAGAAGCTGTGCCACGAGTTCATGAGGTTCGTGTTGCACGCCATCTCGCGGGCCTCGCCCCCCTCGAGCGGCACGATCCACAGCCTGCCGTCGGGACGCATGAGCTGCCCGTTGCGGCACTTCGTGTACACGACCCACTTCCCGTCGGGGGACACCTTCGGGAACGTGTTGCTCATCCCGTTGTCCGACGCGCCCTCGATCGCCACGGCGGTCCCGCCCTGCCCGTCGCGGAAGGGGATGCGATACAGGTCGTATCGGATTTCCGGCTCGAGCGGGTCGTTCGGGTACTTCGCCTTGGGCTTGCCCGGCTCGTCGGGGTCGCGGGCCACGGCCCGGGCGAAGACGACGGTCTCGCCGTCGGGTGTCCAGACTCCGTCCGTCTGGACGTAGTGGGGGTCGTCCGCGCCGGGCAGCGCCCGGATCTCCTCCGTTTCGCGCGAGTACCAGGCAAGCAACCCGCGCGTGGGAAAGAAGACCTGCAGAAACCGGTAGTTCGTGAAGTTCGCGACGTAGAGCGCCTCGTTGAGGGTGCTGAGCACGTACTTCCCGTCGGGGGAGACGCGAGACAGGAAGCCGATCGTCTTGTGGTCCTGCGGCTTGTCGCGGAAGGAGTTCCACGTGATGGTCTGGTCCCGGCCGATCGTCATCTTCTGCGCCACGGGCAGGATCGCGTACATGCCCTTGTCGCCGTCCGGGCCGTCGACGTCCATGCCGAAGGTCTTCCCGTCGCGGGAGAAAGAGTGGCAGTTGGCGCAGGACGGCATGCCCGTGAGCAACAGGCGGCTCTCGGGCTGCGAGACGTCGCGGAGCCGCCACGCGATGAGGGGGAGCAACTTGCGCGCGAGCGGCTGGATCCGACCCGACTCGCCGACGCTGGGGATGAGGGGCACGTCCCGGTAGAAGATCGGCGCGCCGACCGGGTCCTCGGACGTCCGGATCGACACCGTGCCCCGCGACAGCGGGATGGCGGGATCGCTGGAGGCGACGCCGACGTACGAGAGGACGACGCCCGCCCCGCGACCGTGTCGCTTGATCGCCGCCCACGCGTCTTCGGACGGCGTCCAGCTGCGAGCCGACGCCTGGTACGGGGTGGGCACGTAGACCTCGTTCGTGTCGCCGATCACCGCCGGATCGATCTCGCCCTGCGGGGGCGGAGGCCCTGCCACGAGAAGCGTCAACGCCGCGTCCTTCGCGCCCGACGCGCGCACGTCGACCCACCAGGCGTCCGCCGCCTGCGCCTCGTCGTGCCACAGGAAGGTCGGCGCCACGAGGTCGGGCGGGAAGACGGAGTCGCCGTGCGGGTAGTCCACCGTCAGCGCAGCGAGGGCGGCTCCAGCGGCCAGGTGCCGGCGCAGGGCGGAGGCCTGCGCGCCGAGCGTGCCGCCGTCCACGACGGCCTCGCCCGCCGCGCCGAGAATCGCGTGCCGCGGTGCGGAGGGCGTGACGGCGGGACCGGACGCATCCGGGCCCTCCCCGCAGCCCGAGAGCACGAGCGTGGAAGCGAGGACGAGAAGGACGGCGCTCGCGAGGAGTCTTCGCATGGGCGCATTCTACGGCCCGGCAACGCGGTACGGACCCGCCGGCCACGTCGTGTCTGGCATGCAGAGGAACCCGTACGGAGGTCGCGAGGGTCTCCGGGGGTCACCTGCCCTTGGTTTGCGTGACGAGCCCGTCCTTCGTGACACCCCAGGTGAAGCCGCGGGCGAGCGGGTGGAAGAAGACGAACGGCCTGGGCTCCGAGCATTACGATATACATATCTG
>JAUXCH010000955.1 GCA_030618975.1 Planctomycetia bacterium | reverse complement strand
GATGCGTCGAACCTCGATCCTCCTCCCCTCCGCACTCCGGAACCGGGCCGACCGCCAGGCCCGCCGGCTCGGGATCTCGTTCGGCGAACTCGTGCGGCGTGCGCTCGTCGCCCTGTTGGATGAAGCGGAGGCGCCCGGAGCCCGGGATGCTCTCTTCGCGGACCGCGCCGTGTGTTCTTGCGAGATTCCCTCGGGCGCCACCACCCACCACGACGCGCACCTCTACCCGACGGACGGGCGTTGATTCTCGACTTCCGGGAGGTCGAGGCGATTACGCCTTCCTTCATCGACGAGATGCTCGGCCGGCTCCTGTTGTCCACGGGAGTCGAGGAGTTCCGTCGGCGTGTTCGACTCGAGCGGCCGAACGAGACGGTGCACCGGCTCGTGAACTACGTGCTCAGTCACCGTGCGCATCAACAGCCTCACGCCGAACAACCGACCGGGAAGTGAGGTCAACGGGGGCGTCTTGACGTCCGAGTCGCGTCCCCCGGCTCCTACTCGCCGCCTTCGTAGTCCACGCCTGCCCAGTTGTTCGCCGTGTTGACCGCGTCGTTGCCGGCGGCCTTCGCGTACAGGAAGAGTTGCATGCGGTAGGCGGTCAGCCACTTGAGCGTGGTCTCCATGAGCGCGCGTCCCAGCGTGACCTTCTGGCCCCACGGGAGCGTGGACTCGACGCTCTCGAGGTCCTCGTCGGACAGGCCGTCGAGGAGTTCGCGAAGTCGCTCCTTCTGCCGCCGCATCGCGTCGGGGAAGCCCTCGATCGGCATGTCGGCGACGCCGTCCATGGCCTCCTTGTAGCCGTCCCACGTCCCGTCGCGCATCGCCAGGACGCTGCCGACCCCGCAGGAGGCGAGATAGCGGAGCAGCTCCGTCGTGTTCCGCTGCCCGTCGGTGGGCCGGTAGTCGGCCGCCCCCTCGGGGAGCTTGGAGTGCAGGTGGATGGCGATGTCGCACTCGTGGAGCAGGGCGTCACGAAGGTCGTGGGTCTGGCTCATGGAGTCCTCCGGCGGGGCACGGGGTGGTCTGCCCGTGTCGTCGAACCAGTGTCGTCGAAGAGGAAGGTGGCGGACAGGGCTCCGTCCCCGCACCCACGGCTCGAGCCCCCTCGTCCTCGCCGGCGGCTCCGACCCCGTCCGTCGCGCCACCCCGCGTCGAGAGGTTCCCAGGACCGCCTTGGCGGTGCGCGGTAGAATCGGCCGGCCGTTCGCGCGGGCTCGGGGGCGGCGCGGAGGCTGTGAAGTGGATCGCGGTTTGGAACGTGAGGTCCGGCGCTTTGCCACGCGGGTGCGCGTGGGGGCCTTCCTCGGCGGTTTCGCGGACGGCGTCGCGGCCGGTGCCCTCGCCCTCGCGGCCGTGCTCCTCGTGCTCCGGATCGTCGGCGTCCCGCTTTCGCCTGCCTGGTGGTGGATCGCTCCCGTCCTCCTGGCCGCCGCGATCTCGGGCCTCTGGCGCGCCGCCCACGCCGGTTTCGGCCTGCGTCTCTCCGCGCAGCACCTGGACCGGCGGCTGGGGCTCGAGGGGCTCCTCCTCGCGGCCCGCGAGGTCGACGTCGGCCCCTGGAAGCGGCAGCTCGAGCAAAGGCTGGACCGCGCGGCAGAGGTGCGACCCCGCCCGGAGGGGCGCCGTCTGCTGCTGCGTGCTTCCGTGGGTCTGCTCGTGCTGCTCGGGGTGGCGTTGCTGCCCGAGCAGGTCGTGCCCACCCGCCCGCGCGATCCCCTCGGGGCCGAGGTGCTCCAGGAGCTCGAGCGAGGGCTCGACGCGCTCGCCGAGACGCAGGCGGTGGAGGCGGAGACCGTGGAGGAGCTCCGGCGCCGCCTCGGCGAGGTGCGGGCGGGGGCCGAGAAGGACGGCG
>JAUXCH010000483.1 GCA_030618975.1 Planctomycetia bacterium | reverse complement strand
CGCGGACGTCGGTCGTTCTCCCCGGCGAGGCGTCGAAGCGCACGGCCGTCCAGCCGAATCCCTGTGCGCGGACGAGGAGGAGGCCCGGGCCCGGCGTGAACGGGTTCGTGACGCCCGACGCGGGATCCAGCGCGGCGAAGCCGGTGTCGTGCGGGTCGTAGCCGCCCGCCGTCGTCATGAGCGAGTACTCGACGGCCTGGGCGGGCGGACCCTGGACGTCGAGGCGCAAGCGTGCCGCGAGCGGTAGCCGGATCTCCACCTGCTCGCCGGCGCGCACCGGCCGCTCGGTGTCCATGCGCGTGCCTGCCTGGACCGTGTGGATCCAGATCGTGAAGTCCCCTGGCTCGAGGTCCTCGAAGGCGAAGCGACCCTCCTCGTCCGTACGTCCGATGCCGTGCCGGGAGCCCTGGAGGACGACCTGACCCTGGTACGGCGTGCCGTCGGGATTCAGCACGCGCCCGGTGACCGCAAGCGCGCCTCCCTTCGCGATTCGGACGCTTCGACGCTCCCCGGCTCCGAGCTCCACGTGCGTCCACTCGTTGACCATGTTCGTGTAGACGATCCAGCGGCCCGGGCAGAGCCCCTCGATCACGCACCGCCCGTCGGCGTCGGTCGTGTACGACCCGCCGCGCTGCAGGTGGAGCGGATCGAAGTGGCCTTCCAGGGGATGCGCCGGCGCGTCCGTCCCTTCCGCACGAGGGGTCTCCCGTGCGGCTCCGAGCCACTCGTCGGCGCACGGCTTCCCCAGGGCGTCGACCACCTCCACCGTGAGGGTCGTCGGCTCGGGCACGACGAGATCGACCACCGCGTTCCCGCCGGTCGGCGCGGCGATCCGGTCCTCGATCGCCGGCGGGTGATCCGGATGGAGCGCGACGAGTGACAGCACGCGGCTCTTCGGACGAGACATGACCCGGAATCCGTGCGGCAGCTTCACCTCCAGCTCGAAACGGCCTCGTTCGTCGGACCAACCGGCGACTCCCGGCTCGCCCACCAGGGTGCACTGGAGCGAACCCCCGTCCCCGGCGACGAGCAGGGCGGCTCCGACCACCGGCGTCCCGTCGCCCGTGCGCACCGTGCCAACGATTTGCATCGCGCGCGGCAGCCGGATCGGATCCTCCCAGGCGTGGACCACCTCGTAGCCCGGCGCCGTGGCGTACTCCGCGTAGTAGCCCGCCTGGTGGGGGAAGCGGACGACGCCGTCCGCGTCGGCCGGGAATCGTCTCCGCAGCAGGTCGAACCCGGGTGAGCGGGCACCCTGCGGGCTCGCGAGCACGCTCACGTAGGCCCCGGGCACGGGCTGCCCCGTGACGGCATCGACGACCTTCCGCTCGACGACGCGAACGGCCGGCACGGTGACCCGCACCTCCCGGTCGTCCGACGCGAGCGGTCGTTCGACGAACCCGTGTGCAGGGTCTGGCGGGTCGACCTCGAGCTGGAGGCCTTCGTTCGGGGCGCACGGCAGTCGGGCCGCTCCGTTCGAATCCGTGCACGCTCGCACGAGCACGTGGCGCGCCTGGACCGGCACGTGGCCGAGCACGTGCGGCGCCGTGACCACGCGCACCTCGGCGCCCTCCACGGGCTCCCCCTCGGGACCGACCACGCGCACGACGAGCTCCGCTTCGTGCGTCAGGACGATCGTGGTCGTCGATCCGGCGACGACGGGGCCCGCCAGCGCGGGCGCGAACCCGGAGGCCTCCGCCCGGAGCCACACGCGCCCCGGATAGGGACGGCGAAAACGGAAGTGCCCGTCCTCGTCCGTGCGCACCTCGGGCCGCTCGTGCCGCTCGCGTTCCTTGCGGATCACGAGGTGGGATCCGTGCCCGCTGGTGTCCGGTGCGGGCTCGACCGTCCACCACCTGAGGGCCACGACGGCGCCGGCAACGCCTCGTCCCCGGGGATCGACGACGCGACCGTCGTACGTCGCTGCCGTCGTGGCCTCGGCACCTCGCGGCGCACCGGTCGCGGCCGTTGCTTCCGCGTCCTTCTCCGGGGGCGCGTGCCCCTCGAGGGTGGCCGCCGCGCGGTGGAGGGCCTCCGGCGGAGGCGCCTCGGCTCGCGTGACCGGATCGCCTCCGCGATCGAGCCAGGCCCAGATCGCTACGGCCGCGGCGAGGATCAGGAGAGCGGCGAGCGTCTTCTTCACGAGCATTCCTCCGGCAACGGCGCCGACCACGCTGGGGACCGTGGGGGGAAGGGCCCAGGGTGCGACCAGCAGCACCCAGGCTCGGCGGTCGCCGTGGTGTTCTTCGTCGAGTTGGGAACGTAGCCGCGCGAGGCCGCGCCGGATGCGCGTGCGGACGGTCTCGAGGGGTACGCCGAGCCGCCCGGCCACGGCCCGGGGCGACAGGTCCTCGATGAACCGGAGCAGGATCGTGGTCCGGTACGGCTCGTCCAACTCCAGCGCCAAGCGCGCCACGCGCTCCATCTCCTCGGCGTGCGCGACGACGTCCGGCGGCGAGGACGGCGCTCGCGGCGGCACGTGCCGGTGCTCCCTTCGCACGCGGCGTGCGTCCGCGCGGTAGCGGTTTCGCGCGAGGTTGCGGAGCACGGTACCGAGCCACGCGCGCGGATTCGTCACGGATGCGGGCGCCCGCTCCAGGGCGGCCACGTAGGCGTCCTGCACGAGGTCGTCCGAGAGCGCCGCGTCGTGGACCAGCACGCCCGCCAGGCGACGCACCCAGGCTCGCTCGGCGAGGAGGCGCTCCAGCGTGGCGGATCGATGCTCGGGATTCATGACAACCGCGCATGAGACACCGCCACGGCCGGATCGGGTTCAGGCTTTCCCGATCCCGCCCCCAGCTCCTGCGTACGCCGTTCGAAGGTCAGCCACCCACCACCCGGGTGTTGCGGCATACCCCCAACTCGCGCGGGATCGGCCGGCCACCACGTGGGAGCCGAGCCGTGGTCCTTCGGCAACTCCCCGGCCGTTCCGCTCGTTTCCGGCGACTCCGTCGCCGACGCTCCGCTGCTCGGCCGGGGCGCCACCCGCTCGGGCACGGCCAATCGCAGGAGTCGTGTCAGAAAGTGACGAAATGTTACCGATATGGTAACGTTCAATCCGATATGACACGTTCCATTCCCCCCTGGCTTGCGCAGATCGTGGAGTGCCTGGAGCTCGATCAGCCGGTCATCGTCACGCTTGCCGGGTTGGCGAGAATCGCCGACGAAGCCGGCATCCGCACGCCCGCACGCGTCGTCGCGCACCGGTTGCGGGAGCGAGGCTGGCTGCTGCCGACCGGGCTCTCCGGAGCCTGGGAGTTCGCCCCCGCCGCTCACGCGGGTCCGATCGGCCGTGGTGGGCCCTTGATCCCGATCCGCGCGGCCCTCGCGCTCGAGCCGGACCTGCCGGTTGCCCTTGCGCTCGGCTCAGCCGTCTGGGCACACGGCCTGGCCGACCGCGCTCCAGAGCGCGCAGAGGTGGCCGTCGCGCCCCACGCATCCGTACCCGTCGGGCTCCGGCGTGGAGCCCGGGTCGTCAGGTATGCCGCCGGGCTCGGACCGCAACGGTTGAAGCAGGTTCCCACGCACCGGCTGGAGACCGTGCTCGTGCATCTGGCCACGAAGCCTGTGCACGTGACGTCCTGGGGCGCCGTCGCGGAATGGCTGCCGGACGCGGCGGCGGAGGCGGACGAGGCGAAGGTCTGGCGCGAGCTCGCCGGCCGCGCCACCGCCGCTCGAACGAGGCTTGCCTACCTGCTCCAGGGAGTGTGGCCGGACCTGGCGGAGCAACTGCGCCAGGATCCTGCAGCCAAGGTCTGGATGGGACCGCGTGGAACGCTCCGCCGCCACAGTGAACACTGGCGCGTAGCCGACACGATTCTTCCCTTCGATCCTGCGAAGCTTCCCCGCGCACACGGTCGCTGAAGATGCTGTTCGACGTCGATCTCACGCTCGGGCATGTCCTCCGACACGCCCCCGGTCGAGGCCGTGCCGGCTTGGAGGCAGCGCTCCTCGACATTGCACAGGACCTGATGCTCGGCTGGCTACACGAACGTGGCGTGATCGACGGGTTCGTCTTCAAGGGAGGGACGGCGCTCCGAAAGCTCTACGCCGGGGCAGAGGGCCGCTTCTCGACCGTCCTCGACTTTGCGGTTCGGGAGCCCGGAACGAACCGGCACTCTGCCGGGGAGGCGATGGCCACCGAAGTCGATGGACTCCGAATTGGGCCCTTCCTTTACGGTACGGCGCCGCGGCAAGCCCTACGTCACGATCGATAGTGACCTGGGCGGGGTTGATGCGCTCACGTGCAAGCTCGACGTCAACCCACCGCCGTGGCTGCGGTCTTCCCCGCGCGGCTGGGTGCCCCTGCCCGTGCACTTGCGGTACGGCGGTGTCTTGCCGCGGATCCATGTCGTTCCTCTCGAAGAGACCGTCGCCGAGAAGATCGCGCGGCTCAACCGCGCGACGCCGGCTCGTGACGCGTACGACCTCGTTTGGGTCATGCAGAGGTGGCGCCGGAGGGCCGATCGCCCGCTGGATCTTGCCCTGATCCGCCGACTCGCCGTGCTGAAGATCTGGGTCGATCTCCACGGTCTCACCGCCGGCGACAGCCAGTGGACGAAGGGACACGATCCCGTCCCGCTGGATGTTGATCACTGGCTGCGCTACCGCGGGCGTACGGAGTTCGACGACGAGAACATCGGCT
>JAUXCH010000770.1 GCA_030618975.1 Planctomycetia bacterium | reverse complement strand
TAGCGTTCGGCTGCGCCCGGCACGGGCGGGTTCTTCTGCGCGCCCTCGTAGAGGGCGACGACGTGCTTGGCCGTCGCCCGGGCGAGCGAGGGGGGGCCCTCGGCGAGCCGGGCGTCCATGGCATCCGTGGCCCTTGCGAGCAGGACCTCGCCCTCGCCGAGCGAGACCGCACCCCTTCCGGCGAGCGCCTGGGCGTAGAGCTGGAGCGTGCGGAGGGTCAACCGGTCGCGCCGCCTTGCGTATTCAACCGTCCGCCGCTCCTCGTCGAGGAGCCTCTCCGCGTCGCGGTAGTGGGCGATCTTGACCGTCCAGCTCACGAGCCGGTCGAACGAGGTCCACGCCTCGCGCGGAAGTCGACCGGCGTCGTCGCGGGCCGCGTCGAGGGCGATGGAGAGAGCCTGGACGGCCTCGCCCCGCTGCTCCTGGGACCACAGGACGCGCGCGCGCGCGTCCGCGATGCCCAGCTTCCACGGAGAGTCCTCGGACTCGGCCGCGAGCAGCGCCTCGAGCAGGGTCACCCGCGCCCCGGCGACGCCCGCGTGCTTCACGGGCGCGGTGCCCGCGATCACCTCGGCTAGCTGGAGGCGTTCGCCGGCCGACCACGCGCCCGTGTCGAGGGAGGCGAGCGCGGCGATCGCGCGCTCGGCGTGCTTCGGATCCGCCCGGGCGACGAGCGCGGCCCGCGTGTCGAACAGGACCTGGAGCAGCAGGAGGCCTCGCCGATCGTGCGGCTTCTTGGCGTTGTTCGCCAGGGCCTGGATGCGCAGGGCGGCCGCGTCCACCGTGGCCTCCTCGAACACCTTCGCGGTGAGGGGACCGGCACGCCTCAGGAAGCCGTAGATCCCCTCGGGCGTGTGGCCGGGGAGCCCCTCGGCGAGGCTCTCCAGCAGGCGGTGGTCGCGGACGTTCTCGTAGAACGACTGGAGCCGCCAGACGTGGTTCTCCGGCCGGGACGCCTTCCTCATCAACCAGCGAATGTGCCGGAGGGTCTCCGGGTCGAAGTCGCCGGGCACACCGCCCTGACCCCGTGCGCTCATGCGGGACCGCGCCTGCCACACCAGATTCGACAGCTCGTTCTCGCTCCGCGCCCGGTCCTGCCCCTCGAGCGCGCGTTCGCGCGCAGGGTCGTCGCCGAGTGCGAGGTGCCAGCCGGCCAGCACGCCGTAGGAGCCGGCACGGAGCGTGCCCAGGGCCGCGACCTGCTCGAAGAGGCGGGCCGCCTCGTCGAGGCGTCCCTGCTCCGCGAGGACGTAGCCGAGTGCGATGCGCCACAGGCTCCGGACCTGCGAGGGCTGGATCCAGGCCCGCAGCCGCGTCTCGAGGTCTGCGGCCCGGTCCAGGGCCAGCAACAGACGAAACGTCTCGAACTTCCAGTCGAGCCGTTCGTCGAGCGGATCCCGGTCGCGGTCGGCCAGGAAGTCGAGGAGGAGGTCGGCGGCGCCCGCCGGGGCGTTACGCCGCAGGACGAGGTAGTCGAGGACCAGCACGCACCGCTCGGCGAGGACCGCGTCGAGCGGGTCGTCGCTCGTCTGCGGCACGCCGTCGAGCAACTCGAACGCCGACGCGAGGACCTCCGGCAGGCTCTCGCCGCGCTCCACGGCGTAGCCCAGCCGCTCGAGCTCCAGCCACGGGAGATAGGGCGCCGGGGCCGACCGGCGCGCACGAGCGAGTCGCTCGGCCGCGCCCCGGCGCGCCTGCGCCGTGGCGAGCCGTGCGTGCTCCCGGGCCTCGGCACGCGTCCGGTCGGCGCGTGTCGCGGGACCTGCGAGCAACGCCTTGCGACGTGTCGCGTACAGCCACTTCGCCAGGCGACGCGTGGCCGTGGCGGCCACGTGCCGGTGGTTCTCGGGGGCGAACGGGTCGAGCAGGTCACCGAGGAGGGCGAACGCTTCGTCCTCCCTGGCCGTGTCGTGCGCACCGTCCACGACGAGCAGGCGATCGAAGAGATGTGAGGCGGTCGGCGCGCGGCGCCAGCCCGTCTCGGCCGCCAGACGCCGGCGGAGGACCCCCAGGGCCTCGTCGCGGTCCCGGTGCGCGTCGTAGAGGCGCACGAGCAGGTCGGCAAGGGCGTCCCGCTCCCGCCCGTCGGGCAGGCTCGCCCAACGGTCTGCCAGGGTGGCCGTGAAGGCGGTGAAGGTAGACGGGTCGACGGTAGAGCGAGACCACGGCACGCGGGCGCCGTACACGACCAGGTTGCGCACACCGACGGTGGCCGCTCCGGCGAGCGCGTCCTCGCGCAGCCCGGTCTCGAGGAGCCGCCGCCCGTCGGTCCGGCGGAATCGCCAACTGCCCGCGATCTGCCTGAGGAGAGCGCGGTGGGGGACCTGCTGGCGAGCGATGCGTCGCCCGAGATCCACCAGCGCGGGTAGGAACCCGGGCTCCACGCGGCGGGCGTTGAAGTTCCACGCGTCGCCGAGCGCGAGCGAGATGGCGGCTTGAAGCTGGCCGTACTCCGGCGAGAGGGGACTCTCGGGCACCGGCGCGCTGAGCGTCTCGAGCACCCAGGCGTCGGCTTCCGCCACCCGGCCCCGGAGGAATCCGATCGAGATCCGGCGCCGCCACGCATCCTGGGTCGCGGCCGTCTCCGTCCAGGCCGCGAGCGTCGTCTCGAGGTCGTCGAGACGTCGCTCGTTCCACAGGACGTCCGTGAGTCGCTGGTAGAGGGAAGAGCGCTCCGCGAGCGTGAACCGCGGCGGGTCGGAGACC
>JAUXCH010000900.1 GCA_030618975.1 Planctomycetia bacterium | reverse complement strand
TCGGCTGGACGAGCAACCAGGCCGCGCCGGTCGAGACGGCGAGCCGGAGGACGAGTTTCACGAGCTCGGCGAGCCGTACGCTCGACTCGCCCCAGCCCACGAGGAGGGCCGCGGGGGCGAACCAGGCGACCCAGTACCACCCGTCCGTGCCCGGCGCGAGCGGCAGCGACGGCCACCGCAGGATCACGAGGAAGCCCACGGAGAATCCGGTGGTCACCGCGAGCAGGATCCCGCGGTCGAGCATCCACTCGCGACCGGGACGGCGGGAGAGGAGCCACGCCACCGCGAAGACGGCGGCACTGGCGAAGCCGGGGCCGAGGGCGCCGGGCGCCATCTGTTGGAGCAGGGTCATCGCGGCGCCTCCCCAGGCGGGTACCCGTTCCTACTTGCGGATGCCCTCGACGGCCACGGTCACCCAGACCTTCTCGCCGACGGCCTGGGCCATCTTGTCCATGCCGAAGTCGCTGCGGTTGAAGGTCAGCTGGCCCTCGAAGCCGATGCGGTGGTTGCCGAAGGGATCGTCGCCCTCGCCGGTCTTTCGCATGGTGAGCGTGAGTGGCCGCGTCACGCCGTGGAGCGTGAAGTTGCCCTTGACCTGGTATGCGCCGTCGGCGTTCTTGACGATGGACGTGCTCTTGAAGGTCATGGTGGGGAACTGGGCGACGTTGAAGAAGTCGGGGCTCTTCAAGTGCTGATCACGCTTGGCGTCGTTCGAGTCGATGCTCTCCACCTTCGCGGTGATCTCGATCTGCGCGTTGGCGAGGTTCGCGTCGTCGACGACGAAGGAGCCGGAGAAGTCGTTGAAGCGGCCGTAGGTGTAGCCCACGTCGACGTGCTTGACGCGGAAGAGGAGGGCGGAGTGGCCCTTGTCGACGTCGTAGCGCTCGGGTGCGGCAGCGGCCGGCCAGGCCAGCAGGGCCACGAGGCCGAACACGAGGACGGGGAAGAGAGTGCGTCGGACGGGGTGGTGCATGGGCTGCGAGCTCCTGGACCCGGCGGCGCGCCGGGGTACGGAGGCACGACGACGCGCCCGGGCCCGAGGTTTCGCCCGGCCCCGGCCATAGAGCCCAAAGCCCCAAAGCAACGGATTGACACCCGGTACCAGTTTTCGGCATTCGGATGCCCAACCGGGTGGCTGTTGGCGCTGGTGTCGGCATAGGCCGCCTACTTCGCGGCGGCTTTCTTCTCGTACTGCTCGAGCACCTTGCGGATTCCGGCGGCCATCGGATCGTCGCCGGCCTTCTCCACCGCCAGGCGCTGGAAGCGCAGGGCCGCCTGCAGCCCGCGGTCGTGGTGGACGCGCGCCAGCGTGTCGAGGATCGCGGCGTCCTCCGACTCCGCGAGCTCGTTGGCCCGCTCCGCCGCCTGCAGGGCGAAGTCGAGGTCGCGCGTCCCGATCGCCTTGTCGGCCACGACCATCCAGGCGATCTGGTTGAGCATCTGCCGGTCGTCCCAGTTCGCCTCGAGGAGCTCGGCTCCCAGGGCGTAGCCGGCCTCGGGGTCGTTCGCCTTCGTCAGGAGCGTCTGGAACTTCGTCCACATCAGCCGCGAATCGCCCGGCCGCTTCTCGAGGAGCTCGTCGAGGATCGCGACGTAGGCCTTCCAGTCGTTAGCCTGGACCGCGGCAGCCATGCGAGAGCGGGCCTCCCGCATCATCCGCTTGTACGCCTGCTCCTCGTCGAAGGTCACCTTGAAGGCCTCGCGGTCCCAGGTACCCGCGAGCACCGCCTCGAGGGGTTCGTCCATGCGGCTCGGATGCCCGATCCACTCGACGTGGCCGTCCTTGCCGATGAGGAACGCACAGGGGATCCCGGTCTGGCCGGCGGCCAGGAAGTAGTCGCGCTTGACCGACTGGTCGGGATCCGTCGTGAGTGCGTAGTGCGTGCGGTCGTTCTGGATCTTCCCGTCACGACGGTCCTCCTGGAACAGGAAGCTCGTGACCTTGGGCAGCGTCTCGTCGCTGATGCCGATGACCGTGACGCCGTCTTCCTTGTGCTTCTCCTGCAACTCGGACAGATGGGGCATCCCGGACACGCAGGGCCCGCACCACGTGGCCCAGAACTCGAGCACGTAGACCTTGCCGGGGACGAAGCTCGTGACCGGCGTGAAGTTCCCCCTGCGGTCCATCTCGACGCCC